>WGBN01000444.1 GCA_015494245.1 Saprospiraceae bacterium
GAAGACTCAGTGCTTTCAAAATAATTGCCCCGAATCGTCACGCGGTAAAAGGTATCTGTTGAGGCGCCGTAAGAATAAAAAACAACATCACGCCCCTCGTTATTTTGGAATACATTGTCCTCTATAAACAAAGGTATTTCTTCCTGAAGGTTAGAAGGAAAATCCACATAATAATTTATTCCCGCCCCATTATGCCCCTTGTTGTTGGCAAAAGTACAGTGCCTTACATACAAGCCAATATTATTAATACTTTGCCCCTGTTTCTCCAAATAAATCGTGGCTGAACTGTAGTCTGTACTCAGGTTTACATCTCCCAGCCCCAAAGACTCATTGTTTTCAAAAAGACAACTGTCAATGATCAGAGAGGATATGCTGTCAGATACAAACAACCACGGGTCCATCATAATGGCCGAGCCGTAGCCATACGCAAAGTTATCTGTAAAAGTGCAGTTCTTAATCACAAAATCCTCTGCACAAAGCAGTTGGCGTATAAAAATAGCGCCTCCGGCTCTATCAGTATTTAAATTAGGAAACTGCTTTATCGTGTCCGCTCTGTTGCCGATAAATTCACAATGCTCCAAAGTAAAAGTCGCAGGAACAGCAGGGGCAAGCACAAGAGCGCCCCCTCTTTGGTCAGCCCAATTGTTTTCAAAACGCGTATGTCTGATGGTTATATCAAAGGGCGTCAGAGAGTCTGTGGAAATGCAATACATTCCACCCCCGCTTTGTTCGCGAGTATAATAATACCCTATTCCATCCGCATAGCCATCCCGAATCACCACGCCATCTACGAGGGTGGCGGAGTCTGCATTTTCCACAAAGACTACGGTTTGGGAGTTGTCGGGCATGTAATCCGGTATGCCTATATCGCCGCTTAATACGGAGAGATGGGTTTCCCAATCCCTCTGTGCCAGTTCCGTCTCCGTGCCGGCAAAACCTCCATAGAGTTTTACGCCCGAAGGAAGCTCAAAGCTGATGGTCTCGTCCTCTGTATCCGTGGGTTTGTAAATGCCCTCGGCCAGCCATATCTCGTCTCCATGGGTGCTGACGCTCAGGGCCTGTTGCAAATCCGTAAAAGCGTCTTCCCAACTCAGGCCCGTTGCCGCTCCATCGGCATCGGCATCCACATACCAGCGGGTCTGGGCAGAGAGGTTTGCATAAAAGCCGGTGAGAAAGAAGAAACCATAAATAAAAATGTAAGTTTTCATGGGAAAAGTTTTTATCGAAATACGGCATGTTTTTATCAAATGCAAGTTTTTTTTGGATTTTCCGGAATTTTAACATTTGACGGGAAGGTGCAGCTTTTTTGTTTAAACACACCTCTTAAAACTCCATCCTCAAGCGCAGATTGAGGCGGCGGGAAGTGAGGTAGTTGGGGATGGCGTATTGCTGTTGGAAAATGGTTTTCACCCAGGTATTCGAAGCCACATTGCGCACATCCATGAGGTTATAGACTTCCAGGCTGAGCCAGGTGCTTTTGGAAAAGCGCAGCGGATGGCGGGGGCGCCTGGCGAAGCGCGAAGCCTCCCACAGCAGGGCCGAAAAGCCAATATCCACGCGGTGGTAAGGCGGATAGCGATAGGTGTTCCTGAAAATGCGATTGTTGTCGCGCAGCCCAAAGGGCAGTCCTGTGCCAAAGCTGATGGTCATGTGCATTTTAAAGGACTCGTTGTGCGGCAGATAATCCTGAAAGAAGAGGCTGAGCGTGAGCAGGCGATCTGTGGGCCGGGGGACATCCTTTACGGGCACAGCTGCTTCTTCTCCCAGCTCCCGCTTGAGATGTTGTACGCCATAGAGCTTTTCGCGCGTGCGCAGCAGCGATAAGTTCACCCAGGATTCGGCGCCGGGGACGAACTCTCCGTTCAGGCGCAAATCCAGGCCCATGGCATAGCCCGAAGCATCGTTCTCTCCGGAATAGCGTATGCGCACATTGTCCACCTCGTAAGAAACCAGATCCCAAAGGTATTTGTAGTACACCTCCCCAATCAGGCGGAAAGGCTTTGTGCTGATCTTGTTCCAGTAAAAATCCCAGCTGAAGCCCAACAGAGCGTGAATGGATTTCTGGGCGCGCAAAGCGGTGTTTAAACTGCCGTCCGGCCTCCGCATTTCGCGGTAAAAGGGCGGTTGGTGGTAGTAACCTCCCGCCAACATCCAGGAGATGTCCTGTTTGCCCTTCAGCGGCTTGTAGAGGAATTGCAGGCGGGGCGAGAGCAGCGATTCTCCGTTCAAATCCCGATAGGCATAGCGCAGGCCTGCGATGACCTTCCACTCGGCCAGGCTGTCGGCACTCCAGGAATAAGTGTTTTGCACATAGGCAGAAAAGCGATTGACCCGCAAGAGGTTTTGGCTCTTCGTCACCTGGAAAAGCAAAACAGAATCCGTGTTATAAGGCAGGGAATAACCGGCTGAGTCCAGACGCTCCCACTCGTTGATGTGGTCTTCGATCAGCTCCTGCTTATGGCTCAGGCCCCATTGCAAAAAATGGCTGCGCCTGCTGTGGTGTTTCCCCTCCGGCAACTGCCATTCAAAACCGCCCTTGTGCTGGCTGTGAGCTACCAGCGCGTAAAAATTGTTGCGGGCAAAGGTGTGTTGTGTGCCTTCTCCCAATACGGCCAATACATCTCCGAAGTTGTCGCTGGTCTGATCGTTTTCTATTTGGCGTAAGCTGTAAAATCCCAGAATGTCGAAGTTCTCTGCTTCTACGCTTTCAAAGACAGAGAACAGGAATTTGAGGTAATAGGGATTTTTCTCCCTTTCGGGCAAATAAGTCAGCGACACGCCCCCCATGCTCGTGCTGAAGTCATCTACTTCCTGGCCTTCAAATTCGCTGTACAACTCCAGGGCAAAGCTGATGAGGCCTATGGCCGTACTTCGCGTGCGGGGTACAAAGCGATAGCGGCTTTGGTTGTAATTGAGCAAGAGGCCCACTTGCCAGTAGGGAGAAATGTCGTAAGTGAAGTAGCCCTGAATGTCGCTGAAGTTGGGCACGTATTCGCCTTCTACATCCAGCGAGCCCAGCAGATAGCCCGTCGTTTTGTAGCGCATGCCCAGCAGGTAGCGGAATCGCCTCCACGAATGCACGCCCAACGCCTTGCTGCCCTCCACATGCGCAGAGCCCCCTAGCAGGCTCATCCCTACGGAAGCGTGGAAATCCGTAGGGCGCTTATAGCGGATGTCCAAAACAGAAGAGAGCTTCTCTCCATAGCGCGCCTGAAAGCCACCCGAAGAAAAGGTCAGATCGCGCACCAAATCCATGTTGGCAAAGGTCAGGCCTTCCTGCTGACTGCTGCGGATGAGCTGTGGGCGATAGATTTCAAAGTCGTTGACATAGACGAGGTTTTCGTCGTAATTGCCTCCGCGCACGTTGTACTGCGAGCTCAGCTCGCCGCCCGTACCGCTGCTGGCACCCAGAGCAATGTTGGGCAACATGCTCTCCAGATTGCCGGTCGTGCTGGGCAGATAGCGAAGGTCCTCCGCCCGCGTTCTGATTTCTGTTTGTCCCTGCAGGCGGTCGCCTTCCACCAAAACTTCAGGGCTGGTATTTTGATTTTCGAGAAAAATCTGCAATTCCACTTGCTCTCCTGCCTGGGGAAGCGGCAAGCGCAAGACCTTCTCCGCATAGCCCACACGGCTGATGTGCAAAGAGAGGGAATCTGCAGTTCGATGCTCTGAAGGGGGCCAAAAAAGTTCAAAATAGCCTTGTTCATTGGTTTCCACGGCCCCTTCCTCCTGTCCTTCGAGATAAACCAGAGCCAATTCGACCGCTTCATCGGTCAGGCCATCGCGCACATAGCCGTAGAAACCCGTTTGCTGGGCCCACAGCTCTTGAGCAAAGGGGAGCAGAAATAAAAACAGCAGTTTTCGGAGCATCAATCAAACCATTTTTGCCGTCCCGATTTCCTTCATGCGGCGGATGGTCTCTTCGGGATCGTCAGATTTAAAGATGGCAGAGCCTGCGACCAGCACATCGGCACCTGCCTGCAGAATTTTTTCGGCGTTTTGCAAGCCTACGCCCCCATCCACTTCGATCAGTGCGTGCGCATTGCGCTCCTGCAGCATTTGCTTCAGCTTGCGGATTTTCGGCAGGGTTTGATAGATAAATTTTTGCCCTCCAAAGCCCGGATTGACAGACATGACGAGGATGAGGTCCAGGTCTTCCAGCACATCCTCGAGCAGACTCACATGGGTGTGGGGATTGAGGGAGACCCCGGCCTTGGCGCCGGTTTCTTTGATATGGGCTATGGTGCGATGCAAATGCGGGCAGGCTTCGTAATGGACTGTAAGGACGTCGGCTCCCGCTTTGCGAAAAGCCTCCAGATAGCGATCCGGCTCTTCGATCATGAGGTGGACGTCCAGAGGCTTTTCGGCCATGCGTTTCATGGCGGCCACAACGGGCATACCAAAGGAAATGTTGGGTACGAAGCGGCCGTCCATCACATCCACGTGAAACCAATCGGCCATGCTGCGATTGACCATGTCAAAATCCTTTTGCAGGCAGGTGAAATCGGCAGCCAGTACGGAAGGTGCTATCAGGTGCATAAAAACGATATTTAGAGGCCGGTTCGGCGGGTTTATTGACGGTCATACAACTCATAGATGAGCGGGAAACGCACATCCGTATAGTTGTAGTAAGCTTGTTTGCTGTCCAGAGGCATGTGGTAAGTAGCGGCGAAGCTTTCCAGGCACTTTTTAAAGGCTTCGTCATCCAAAACGCGGGAGTTGGGCTTGGGATAATAGCCGATATGGGAGATGCTGCCATCAGCCCGGAAAAAGACCTGCAGCCAAATGCTGCTGCCATCCAGCTCACAGCCGGATTGTTTGGCAAAGGCTTCCAGTTCTTTCAGAAAGCCGAGCCAAAGCTCAAAGGCCTTTTGCATGTCGCCATTACAGGCATCTAAAAGCGTCTGGGAATAATGGCCCTGCTCTTGTTCCAGAGCCGTTTCGTGTTCGCCCAGTTTATAGACTGTAGGCAGGGATTCCTGGGCCGGCAAGTTCAGGGCCAGAGGAATTAAAAGGAAGAAAAAATTGAACAATCGGTTGTAACAGGATGTCCTTTTCATGGAGTTGTTGTTTAGGTTGAACTGCAAAAGTACAATCAAAAGCGCTGATTTTCATAGAAAATCTCGTAATTTGCGGGTATGATTATAGATATCTTTTTCTTCATAGCCATCGGTTACGGCTTTTATCTGGGGTTCTCCAAGGGCATTTTGGGGACCATCTTCGGCATTTTGGGCTTTTTGCTCGCCCTGGTAGCCTCCTTTAAGTTTGCTCCGGCGGCTACGGATTTTCTGCAACGGGCTTTTCATACCGATAATCCCATGACCTTCCTGGGGGGATTTTTCCTCATGCTCCTGATCTCTCTGTGGATTGTCCGGAGGTTTGTGCGCATGATAGAAGGAGGTTTGGCGAAAGCCAATTTATCCATCATCAATCAGGCTGCCGGCGGCCTTTTGATGGCAGTACTTTTGGTCTTTGCCTATAGCAATGTGGTCAAATTTGCAGAGACAGCTCATCTCATTTCCGAAGAAACTCGCTACGAAGCACGCACCTATCCGCTGATAGAAACGTTCCCGAAAAAGACCAGGGTCGTCTGGGAAAAAACCAAGCCCGTTTTTCAGGAATTCTGGAATGAAAGCATCCATTTTCTGGATCGCATGCAGGCCATGAGCGATGAAAAGCGCAAGCAGGAAGAGAAAGAAAAGAGCAAAGAAAGCGGCGAAGAAACGACCATTTTCGATATAGACTACTGAGGTTTAGTCTTCCTCATCTTCCCACTTCCGAAACCGCCAACTCGACCACAGCATGCTCAACATAAAGGCCAGGCCCGCCAGGGTCGCACTTACCCCCAAGAAGAGATATTCGTTGTAGAGGTAATTTAGTTTTTTCAGACTTTCGTCAAATGGGAGTTGATTGAAGAGCACAAGGGCGCTCCCATCGTCTTTGTAGTAAATAAAATCGGAAATGCGGTTTACCGTCCAAAAAATGATGGGAATGCTGAGAAAAGCCGAGCCTATGCGCCATTTTTTCCGCTCATAGAGGGGCGAATAAGACCACCATATACC
>WGBN01000445.1 GCA_015494245.1 Saprospiraceae bacterium
TACGCCCAAAATGATGAAAGCAAGACGACTCAGAGACCATCTACGGCAGAAGAAAGACTCTCCACTCGGAAGGATTATCGTATTGACCGGCGCACGGCAAACCGGGAAAACGACCTTGGCACGTCGTTGCTTTCCCGACTATACCTATTTGTCCATTGAAGACCCCGTCATGCGACTGCGCTACAAGGAGCTCACTGCTGCTCAGTGGAAAGAGCTATACCCCCACGCCATTTTAGACGAGGTACAGAAAGAACCTTCATTGATTGAGAGCATCAAATCTGCTTACGACCAATACGAAGACCTGCGCTATCTGCTGCTGGGCTCCAGCCAGTTGCTGCTGCTCCACAAAGTGAAAGAAAGCCTCGCAGGCCGCTGCATCATCCGGGAGGTATGGCCGTTAACGCTTCCGGAAATGCTCACTAAATCCTGGGACGATGCCATTCAGGATTCTTTTTTTGAACAAACGCTGAAACATAAAAAGGTAGCTGCATATCTTCCTGCTTTTGAACTCTATCCGGATTTTGCCGAAAGGCAGAAAACCTTCGAATACTACCTCCAATTCGGCGCCTATCCGGCCCTCGTATCTCCTGCTTTAAGCGAGGAAGAGCGCTACGAATGGTTGAGCAACTACATCGCTACTTACCTGGAAAGGGATGTTAGAGATCTGGCCGACTTCAGATTGCTGGACCCTTTCATCAAGCTGCAAAAACTGACGGCTCTACTCACCGGCCAACTCGTCAATTTCGCCAAATTGGCCAATGAAACCGATGTGAGCGCCAAAACGGCTGCCCGCTTCTTGCAATACTTAGAATTGAGTTATCAAATCATCACACTGCCTCCCTGGCATAAAAACAAAACCAAACGCCTTGTCAAAAAACCAAAACTGCACTATCTCGACATTGGTGTGCAAAGAGGTATTCTGCAAAAACGTGGGGCACTGACAGGGCACGAATGGGAAAGCGCCGTGGTCGCCGAATTGTACAAGCAAATTAAAAGCAATCACATCCCGGCCAGTTGCTATCACCTGCGTTCACACGATGGTTTTGAGGTGGACATGCTGGTTGAACTGGAAGAGGGTTTCTTCGCCTTCGAATGCAAGCAAACAAAACGCATACAAAGAAAAGACATCCTCCACCTCCTTCGTCTGCCTGACATCCTCGACAAACCGCTACTGGCCTCTTTCGTACTTAGCCAAGACTCTGAAATAAAAGAAATGGAAAAAGGCATTTACGCCATGCCCGCAGCCATGTTCCTCACAAGCCAAACGAAATAGCCCTACTCCCCTCCATGCACATCTACAGCCCTGCCCGAGGGGTCGTTCATGTTTTTGAAGGCCTCATCCCAGGCTAAAGCAGTGGGGGTGCTACAGGCGACGGAAGGCACGGAGGGCACAGTGGCTGCTGCAGCTTCCGAGGGGAACAGCTCTTCAAAAATGCTCCTGTAGTAATATTCTTCCTTATTGAGGGGCGGATTCACGGGAAAGCGGAAAGCGCGTTTTTCCATTTGCAGATCGGAAACAGCCGCTTCTGCAACGGCCTTCAGGCTGTCTATCCAGGAATAACCCACGCCATCGGAGAATTGCTCCTTCTGGCGCCAGGCTACACTCTCCGGCAGGTAGTCTTCGAAGGCCTTGCGCAGCACCCATTTTTCCATGCGGCCGTTGCCGGCCATTTTGTCGCGAGGATTGATGCGCATGGCAACGTCCATAAACTCTTTGTCCAGAAAGGGGACGCGCCCCTCAACGCCCCAGGCAGCAAGAGCCTTGTTGGCTCTGTTGCAATCGTAAAGGTGCAATTTGTCGAGCTTACGCACGGTCTCTTTGTGAAACTCTTCAGCATTGGGCGCCTTGTGAAAGTAGAGATAGCCTCCGAAAATTTCATCGGAGCCTTCACCCGAAAGTACCATTTTGATGCCCATAGACTTGATGTAGCGCGCCATCAGATACATGGGGGTGGATGCACGAACAGTGGTTACGTCATAAGTCTCTAAGTGATAGATCACATCCCGAATGGCATCCATACCTTCCTGTACGGTAAAGTGTATTTCGTGATGTACGGTGCCGATATGCTCTGCTACATCCCGTGCGTGCTTGAGGTCCGGCGAACCTTTAAGACCTACGGAAAAGGAGTGCAACTGAGGCCACCAGGCTTCCTGCAAGTCCCGCGATTCTACCCGCCTTGCGGCAAACTTTTTGGCGACAGCCGAAATGATGGAAGAGTCCAAACCTCCGGAAAGCAACACCCCATAGGGCACATCCGACATGAGCTGGCGATGTACGGCATCTTCCAAAGCCCTGCGCAAAGCATCTATATCCGTGGGATTGTCTTTGACCTGCTCATAAACCATCCAATCGCGCTCATACCAGCGCTTCAATTCACCCTCGGCGCTGTGATAATAATGCCCGGGAGGGAAAATTTCGATCTTCTTGCAAACCCCTTCCAAAGCTTTGAGCTCCGAAGCCAGATAGTAATGCCCCTCGGCATCCCATCCCTGATAAAGCGGAATGATGCCCATGTGGTCGCGGGCAATGAGGTATTCTCCGCTATGACTGTCGTAAAGGGTGAAAGCAAAGATGCCGTTTAAATCTTCGAGCAAAGCCGGTCCCTTCTCGGCATACAAAGGCAGGATGACCTCGCAATCCGACTGCGTCAGGAAATCGTATTTCCCTGCAAAATGTTTGCGAATTTTCTGGTGGTTGTAAATCTCGCCATTCACTGCCAGCACAAACCGCCCATCCGGGCTCTTCAAAGGCTGTTTGCCCGAGATGGGGTCCACAATGGCCAGACGCTCATGTGCCAGCACAGCACGCTCATCGCTGTAAATGCCCGACCAGTCCGGCCCCCTGTGCCGCAGCTTACGGGCTTGCTCCAAAGCCTGCGCCCGCAAGCGCTCGCTACCGGCCTGGATGTTGAAAATGCTCAGTATTCCACACATAGACTTAAGGATATGGTTCTATCTTGCAAAGTTACGTGAATCTGCACGATTACAACTTACTCTGACAAGGACTATGAAATTTTCAAGACTAAAATATAACAACTTCACTCCTTTAATATATCAATCAAAGATTGCCTGTAAACAGTATCTTTTTCATTTATCGAAATCACTCTCTTTGAATTCTGAATTTGAACACCCTAAAACCGCAATCCCCATTGCCAGCAACAAAATACATTTGATCAGCTTTATCTGTTTCATTTCCTTACATTGCATACTTAATCCAAAGAGGTTTGAGAAAACCAAAGTTCTTGCCTTAGCAGATGGGGTGACTTGTAATGCCCGATCTGCTTTATTTTGAGTACAGATTATTCTTGCCATTGCTATTATTTCTTCATTTTTAATTCAATTTTATTTGATTCAATTGTTCTAAAATGTTGCCATGAAACTCTGTGCCCCTCACAATCATAGGCATACATATCTCTATTAAATTCTACGATTGCTTCAACTCGATAGTCACCCTCTCTTTTTGGGACGACTACAATCAATGTCTTTCTCTCACCCTTTGGGATTTCAACCAAAGAGTTTCTGTTTTCCCTGCTCCATAAATCTTTGTGAGGATTTTTCAAATAATCTTCTCGCTCAAAAGCAAAACTCCTATGTAATTTCATGGGCATTGCGCTCCACAAATAATTACTTTTTCTTAGGATTGCAGTATCCGGCACATATTTTTCTTTTACTACAGAAGCTCTCATTCTATCATTTTTACCATATACATAAATATCAACAGGAGATTTATTTACGACCATCACTTCTACTACGACAAATGAAGAATCATTTTGGTATTTTTTCAACTGTTGGCTTGGATCGATGTATAAAAATACGGCATAAATAATTGTATCGTGATAACAACTGCCTTGATAATGATTTATTTCCCATTCTTCCACATTAACCAGAAGAGGGGTTTGCCCATTTCCAATTTTAGCTACTGCTAAAAGTACTATAACGAAGACTATTTGCTTCATCATCCTTTCTTGTTATTATTGGCAACCCCAAACTTCCCTACATCAATCAAAGCTCTCAAGATGCTTAAACTTTACTTACTACTGCAAATTTACAACCTCTATTTGACTTTTGCAACTTTTACCGGATTTTTTTCAAACAACGGTTCATTAATGGTTTATTAAGAATTTAGACAGCAATGCCTCAATAGACCGCGGATAACGTGGGTTTGGCGGATTTACGCGGGTTTTACTGAGTTTCACTTGACAGCCTATTTTCCAAAGAAGGCGAGGTGGTACCCTTTCAGCCCTTGTGTTGCCCAAATGCGGAACTGCGTACCTCTGTGTGATCTCACGCGATAGCCTACAGAAATAATTACATCGAGATTGTAGTATTTTGTCCGGTATTTTTTGCCGTCTGCGGTAGTTGTCAAGTATTCCTTGACAACTGAAACTTCATCCAACTCTCCCTCTTTAAAAATATTTCGAATATGCAGACTGATATTCTGCTTGGTAGTTTAAAACAACTCGGTCATTTGTGCTTGCGAGAGCCAAAATAAGAATTGCTGTTTATCTACTCCACAAACAACTCCCTGCCCTTGGGATATTTCACCTCATAGGCATTTTCCAGGGTAGCGGAAGCGCCCGGAGCGAGCTCTATTTCCCAGAGCACTTCGCCGGTTTCTTCGTTCAGTTGGCCGTGGCTTAGCTCTTTGACGGCAACTTCTATGGCGTTGTCCGTAGAAAGCGGGACCTGGTCGTGAATGCGGATGCGTATGGCCTCGCGCTTGTTGTTGCGTACAGTGATGCGGTAAGCTCTGCTCACTACCTGCTTGCCGGAGAGCACCCATTTGCGACTTCCCTCTCTGATCAACTCGCGCTTCACCTCTATGCCTTCGTCTCGGCCCAGGGAAAGCTCCAGGGTGTCGCCCGCCTCACTCAGGTCCAAGACCGAGCGGCCTGTAAAAGTATTCTCGAAGTACAGGCGCATCTCACCGTCCAGCAGATTGTACTTGCGCCAGTCTTCCACATAGGCGAGAAGATAGGCCGTCTCATCCAGCTTAGGGGTAGTCTCATACACATAGCTTGCCGGAATCTCCAACTGCGCCAAATCCAACTTCAGCTGAGATTTGCCGGAAGGCACAGAATAAGGTTCTTCCAATTCAAACTTTACAGAAGTCGTGTTAAAAATGGCTTCGACTTGATTGACATTGCTTTCTTTGCCTTTCGCTTTCGCATATGCTGCACGAGTACCATCTACAGAATAAGGCGTTGCATCACTCCTCGACCCGTGTACCACAACCTCATCCAATAGAACACCATCTTGAGACAATTCAATGTTAATCTGCCCCCCCTGAGGTGGCACACCGGCAACCTTTTGAGTGGAATATCCCACATAAGAAACTTCAATGCTTGAGATCGAAGCCGGCAAAGGCAGCTCGTAATAGCCATCGTAATCCGTTATCGTACCTATGCTGCTTCCTGTAATG
>WGBN01000446.1 GCA_015494245.1 Saprospiraceae bacterium
ATACCAACCCTCGCTGACAAAGGCTCCGCACCGCCCCCATATTATGACTAACAAACAAAACCGTCCTACCTGATTGGGAGACGCTTTCCATTTTTCCGAGGCATTTGCGTTGGAATTCCACATCCCCCACGGCCAGCACTTCATCAATGACGAGGATTTCCGGTTCTAAGTGGGCGGCTACGGAAAAGCCGAGGCGCACTTTCATGCCGGAGGAGTAGAACTTGACGGGGGTATCTATGTATTTTTCCACGCCGGAGAAGTCCACGATCTCGTCGAGTTTGCTGTCAATTTCCTTTTTGGTCATGCCGAGGATGGTGCCGTTCATGTAGATGTTTTCGCGGCCCGTGAGCTCGGGGTGGAATCCGGTGCCGACTTCGAGCAGAGCCGCTATGCGGCCCTTGATCATGATCTCGCCGGTAGTAGGTTCTGTAATGCGGGAGAGTATCTTCAGCAAAGTGCTCTTGCCGGCGCCATTGTGCCCAATGATACCCAAAACCTCCCCCCGCTTGACTTCAAAGTTGATGTCTTTCAAAGCCCAAAAAACGCTCTCATCCTCTCTGTCAAACTTGCTCATGCTCCGCAAGCGCCTGAAGTTGTCTATGGGCGCCCGCAGCATCTGCCCCAACTGCCCCACAAAGGTGTCTGCCCGCTTTTGGGTGAGACCTATGCGGTAGCGCTTGGAGAGGTTTTTTACGGAGATGACGGTATCCATGTTGTCGGTTGTCGGTTATCTGTTGTCTGTTGTCGGGTTTAGGTTCGCCAGTTGTTTTCTACGTAGCGGAGGAAGGTGTATATTTTAGCGCTTAACACGTCGTAGGCTTCAATTAATTTCTGGCACGTACCGGATTTATCAGGATAGAGCTTTTCAATTTTCTCTAAGTGATTGATCGTTTCCAGAGCACTTGCATGAGCATAAACGAGAAATTTCACAAAATCGGATTTGTAGCGCTTCCGCCCATATCCCTCTACGATATTGGTATGTATTGAATCAGCAGCCCTCCTAAGTTGACTTCCCAACTCATACATTTCATATTTTGGCAAAGTAAGGGTAAAAGGATGAAGTTTCAAAAACAATTCCACCGATTCCCCATAAATATCTAAATCCCTATAACTCTTCATTTTTTCAGCAATAGTCCACTAAGTTTTTTTGCCAGCGACATATCCCCCCTCGACAACCGACAACCGACAACAGACAACAGACAACCCTCACGCTACATCCGCAAAAATCCTCTCCATCCTCCTGAAGTACAGGGCTCCGAAGACAAACAAAACCACTGCCACTATGCTACCCGGGATGATGAAATGCCAGGGCATGGGCTGCGTACCTAAGAGGGCGGCGCGGAAGCCTTCTATGACCCCTACCATGGGATTGAGGGCATACCAAAACCGCCAGCTTTCGGGGACTTTGGAGGCCGGATAGACGACCGGAGCGGCGTACATCAACAACTGCACCAAGAAGCTGACGGTGTGTTTTACATCCCTGTACTGTACGGCCATAGCTGAGAGAATCATACCCACGCCGAGGGATGTCAGCAGTAAGACGAGGATCAGGACGGGGAGAAAGAAGGTCCAGACAGTGGGGACAAAGCGGAAGTAGATCATAAAGCCCGTCAGCACCAGCAGGCCGATGATGAAATCCAGCAGCTTGGAGAATGCAGCCGAAAGCGGCAGCACCATGCGCGGAAAATACACCTTGCTGATCATGTTGGCATTCTGTATCAGGCTATTGGCAGAATCGGTGAGGGTGTTGGAAAAATAATTCCAGGGCACCATGGCCGCAAAGCTGAAAATCACATAAGGCACACCATCCGAGCTAATCCCCGCCAAATTGCCAAAGACCACGGTAAAAACCAAAGTCGTAAACAAGGGCTGTATAATCGCCCAACCCACACCCAAAACAGATTGTGCATAGCGGGCTTTGATGCCGCGTATGGTCAAAAAATACAACAAATCCTTATAACGCACCAACTCCCCCCAATTGATCAACCGCCAGCCTTTGGAGGGGCGGATGTATTGGATGGGTTCTTCGGGGAGGGATGTTGGGGTGGTTTTTTTGTTCACAGTGTCATTAGTGTTTATCGTGTATTGTGTATCGTGTATCGTTGGGGGTGGGCGAGGTTATGCCCCGAATCTTTTTCTAAAGCCTTTTAGTGGAAAGATAGTCTTTCCATCCGTTGCATAGCGGGCTTTTTTGAGGAGGAGCAGGCCTTTTCCGCAGACTATGACGGGTTTGTGGTTTTGCATAAAGACAATTTTTCCGGCAGTGCGGTTGTGAATAGAAACATCGGGCAGCGCTTTCACTTTTTCGAGAATGATTTCTTTGCCATCCAGAGTTGTACGGGCGCCGAGGTACGGGAAGCCGGTAGCATCTACGAAGCGCTCAATTTTATCAGCTGGCCAGGTCCAATCTACGTAATAGTCTTGCTCGTCTCTCCAGAGACTGTAAGTGGCCAAAGTTTCGTCTTGTGGTTTGGCTTGAAGGCTCTCATTGGAAGCTATTGCTCCAACAATCTGCACGGCCAGCTTTCCATACAAGGGGATGATGGTTTCTATAGCTTCCTGTATCGCAATCGGATAGTTGATTTTCACCCGCTCAGAAGCTATGATATCACCGCGATCGTATTCTTCAGATGCAAATAAGGCTGTTACGCCCAATTCACTTTCGCCTTCTATAAGCTGAGAAACCAATGGTGCAAACCCTCTGTACCGGGGAAGCAAGGAATCGTGAAAAACGATGAGCTTATTATGTAAGTCAAGAGGTAAAATCCAACGCCAGGATACTGCAAGAGCATAAGAGCAGGAGGATGTCAGCGCGGATTTCATTTGCCGAAAGGCATAAGATAATCCTTCACGCTCACATAAGGTCTTGATTTCCTCTGCATAATCTTTTTGCACTTTGCTATCCCGCCCTATAACAACCTGTACAATGGCAGGAGATAAGCCTGCTCCTATCAGAGCTTGCAATACGTGCAGGCCTTTTTGGGTCATTAGGTATAGTTGGATGTTGGGTTTAATGTTTGGCGTTTATCGTTGGGAGTGGCGAAATTTATGCTCCGAATCTACTTTGGTTTTTTGTTTATCGTGTATCGTGTATGGTTTATCGTTGTGGGTGGACGGAGTTTGTGCTCCGAATTGCTTTTTGTACCCTTTGCAGAAGAAGGGCATATTCTGTCTCCTTCAAAAGCAGTTGCGCTCTTTCTATTATTCATTCGCAGGAGCGGCGCAGGCCACTGAGAAGGGATGCGATTGTATGTGCTTGTTCGATCATTTCATCATAAGTCTCTTCTTTCAGGTAACCCAAATCCTTTGCAATAATTAGCTGATTAACTA
>WGBN01000447.1 GCA_015494245.1 Saprospiraceae bacterium
ATGTATGAGCGCGAGATGAAAGAAGCACGGGCGGAAGGGCGAATAGTCAAAATTACCCCTGCCCCTTGGGACTGCAAGATTGAGATTAGGGAGTAGCCTTAGCCTTACATTGAAGCTTGAGGGAGAATGATTTGTTTTTCTATTTGTAGAGTGATTGATGCTTTGTTTTCTGTACGTTCTTGGTATTGTATGTCCTAAATGTTAAAAAATGTTAAGAAAACGTTAAAGTTATCTATCTATCTATCTATCTATCTTTGTAGGGCATGCGTGTTTTTCATGTATATACATGGCTTTTTCTAACCTTAAAACGTAATGTCATGAAGACTAAGTTTTTTATTTTTGCAGTGCTTATTTCTTTTTTATGGATAATAAGCGCTCATTCAGCGAAAAACGTTATCCACGAATCTACTGTGGGTATCGATAAGTACTGTGTTGCGACTGCTGAATATGGTGGGCAAGTTTTCTCCTCAGGTGCTCAGGTAGATTGTAATACTGCCTTATATGTGTTATATGGGAAACTGTGTAAAGCAGGGTGGGATCACGATAATTGTGACTTGTATGATTGAGTTGCTGTGATTTTTACTGTAAGGAATATCTGTGTTGCCAACTGGTAGCACAGGTATTCTTAATTTTTGTGAGTACTCTTCCTATTTGCTACTTTGCAGTTAAAAAACTATTAAAATGAAACCTTTCCTACTCTTTCTTTTTTTATATGGGCTTTATCCCTCTTTTCAGCCCGTCTCTCATGTCGCATCTTCGGGGCATTCAGCCTTGGGGCATGTGTTGTACGAGCAATTTACTTATGCTCACTGTGATCAATACTTAAACGGCCCTGCAAGTCTATGGTTTAATGATTATGAAGCGGTGTATGTACATGATGGGATACTTGAAAAAAGCGCTATAGATGAAAGAGGGACTACTTTGGTTCTAACTCCAGGTGACGAAGAGGGCTTTCCTGTGTATTTGAATTTAAAGACTAATGAATTGATTTATAAGGGTATTGTGGGTTTATATCCGGAGCCATTTATCATCCACGATCTACCTCCCAAAATTGACTGGCGTATTTTGGATGAATACAGAGAAATAGGAGGCTATTCCTGTCAAAAAGCAGAGGGAGAATTTGCCGGAAGGCTGTATGAGGCCTGGTTCGCTAAGGATATACCCATACCTTTTGGACCTTATAAACTTTGGGGACTTCCCGGCCTGATTCTTGAAGCGAAATCAGACAACGGGGATGTCCGGTTCTTATTTAAGAGCCTGGAGTTGTCGGAAGAATTTGATGATCAGGTTTTCGTACCTTGCAAAGGTCGGGGACATTTTTATTCGTATAGCGAATATGTTGAAGCAAGACGAGCTTTTAAGGAGAATTTAATGCGTGAATCAAGGGCTGAGGGTTCCGGGGTTACAGTGGAGGATGCCCCCTGGGACTGCAAGATTGAGATCAGGGAGTAGCTTGGCTTTTATAATTTTTGGGTTTTGCGGACAGTTTTATTCTTTTGTCTTTTTCTGTTTTTTCTTCCTGCCTTTGCAGGTGGACAGTCATCGGTATGGCAATTTTCGGGTAGAGTTTTGGATGGCGAGGGGAATCCTCTGGCCTGGGTAGCGGTTTATCTCAGCGATTTGCCGGAGTCCGGGCGAATTTTGGCCTATGCGCATACAGAAGAAGACGGACGATATGCCCTGCAGTGGGCGGCTGACAGCTCCTTGCACCGGCTTTATCTCAGCGTGGATTTGCTGGGTTATGAAAAACAGCAAAGGGAAATTGTACTTGACGGGAACAGGGATTTTACCGTTGATTTTGTATTACAACCCAGAGCCTTTCCAATGAAAGAAGTGGTCGTGCGGGACTCTTTGCCTTCCGTTCCCGAGCTGTCGGATACTACGGAGTATGCAGCGGCAGACTTTTCTGACAGCACGGAAGTGTATGTGGAAGAATTGCTCAAAAAAATTCCGGGCGTGGCGATAGACGAGCACGGGGCCATTAGCGTCAATGGCAAACCGGTTAAGAAATTGCTGATTGAGGGAGATGATTTTTTCGGAGCCAATTACACAGTCATTTCTCGAAATATGCGGGCCAATTCCATAGACCGCATTCAGATTATTGACGGTTATCAGGAAAATCCCGTCTTCAAGGACGTCATGGGTTCAGACGACCTGGTTTTAAATCTGGTGTTAAAGGAAGATGTGAAGGGGAAACCGAGTGGGAATGTTACGCTGGGCGGCGGCAGGGGAGATGACTGGAAGTGGGCCCTGGGCGCCAATGTGTTTTCTTTCAGGAAAAAACAGCGGGCCGTTTTTTTGTTGAATGGTGACAATGTCTCTTCTTTTTTTGCGGGAGGCGTTTCTGACTTTATGCAGAGTCAGATGGGGCGGCAGCGTTTGCCTCTTCCGCAGGAGATGGATCAGGAGATGCTGTCTTTTTCACATCCTTATTCCGTAGGGCTTTCGCCAAAATTTTCAGATCGCAGGCAATCGGGCACGGGAGCTTATGCACATATCTTCGTCCTGAGCCCGTCCTGGAAGCTCAAAGTTTTTGGCTTGGGAGATTTGAGCGAAGACCGGCAGTCCTCTGTTTATGCAGCTTCTTTTTTTGCAGATTCTTCGGCGTTTTCTGTGCATGAAGAAACGGATTTCATGCTCACCCGCAGGGCGTATGAAGGGGCTGTAGAGGCACACTATCTGCCCTCCGGGCATGGAGAGAGCCTGTACCTCACCTTAGAAGCAAGCGGCCTGAAGCAGGGGCAAAGTCGCTTTTTAAAGCGTTCGGTGAACGAAGGGACGCCGACGGATCGGCCTTCATGGCTTAGCACCCGGCCTTCGCACTATGCTTTTTCGGCAGAGTACAGCCGCAAGTCCGGTGAGCACACGGTACTTCAGGCTGCTTTTCGGACTTTGCGCGGGAGCGCTTCCGGCCGCTTGGAAGCGCAGTCTGAGGTTTACCCTCTCTTTTTTGGGCAGGACAGCACCTACAACTTTTTACAGCAAAAGCTGGCTTCTTCCCGGCAGTTGTACGCGGGCTTTTTGCGCTCTGTACATGCGTATGGGCGCTATGGTTTGGAAGTGCAGGCGGGCTTCGTTTCGCATCGTTCGACCATTCATTCAGACATAGGGCTTTCTCCGGATATGTTGCAGTTTGTGGCGGCCGATTCTGCTTACATTAATCGCCAGATGCTCGCAGAGGATAAGTTGCTCTTTCAGTTGGGGCCTGAAATTCGATGGCGTTACTGGCAATTGCAAACCCGCCTGAAAGCCGATTACCGGCGCGTCCGTCTTGAGCAAAGCACGCTTGCAGACTCCGCTTTTTGGCTGCCGGCAGCCTTCGTTCATTTGACTTACAAAAAGAGCGATTTGTTTTCCCTATCCGTAAACTACGCCTATGCCCGCCAATTGCCCGGAGCTGTGGATTTGCTGGAAGCAAGCTACTTTCCGGATGCCCTGAGCCTGCAAAGGGGGAGAAGCCGCTTGGATGTTTTACCGGCACATCTGTGGTGGCTGTTGGCGAGGCATAAAAACGTCTCGGGCAACAGGCGTTTGTATTTGCGTCTGATGGCAGGAGTGAATCCCGCTTTGCGCGGGCCGGTTGTACACTTGTCTCCCTACCTTATAGCATCAGATTGGTATTACCCTGCCTCAGCCCGCAATCTTCAGGGCAGCCTGGGAGTGGAGCAATTTGTTTCAGACTGGGGGATGCTGTTTAAAGCAAAGGCCACTTATGGCTTTTCGGATTCCGAGAATCGCATAGAGGAGCAGTTGCGCAGGATTCAAACGCGGGATTACAAGTTGGAGTTTTTTTGGGGCCTGAGTTTTTCTTTCCCGCTAAGTGTGCAGTTGGAAAACCGCTGGAGTCTTGCCGATACGCGGATACATGCGGCTGATGCATCTTTTGAACTGAGCAGTTTCTCCTGGCAAACCAAACTAAGCCTGAATTACTTTCCCACAGAGCTCTTTTCCATTCGCACGAGCTGGCATCGCTCGCTGACGTATTTTGAGGGGCAAAAGACCGCTTCTCTTTACGCCGGCGAGCTGGAACTCCTCTTTGATTTCAGCATAAAGAAGCATCCGCTTTTTCTGTCTTTCCAGGCTGTAAATTTGGCGAAAGCCTCTTCTTTTGATTCCTTTTCTTTTTCGGATTATAGCCAAAGCACCTTCTCAGTAAGAGCCGTCCCCTTGTTCTTTCTCGCGAAATTGGATGTGGGCTTTTGACAGCTTGTTCAGGCACTTCGGTTTGGGCATGTTCCCAATGTGATAAAAGTTACTAAGTACCTATTCCATTCCTTCGTATCTTTGTCTCGCTTTTGCTACTGAGCCTGAGATACATGGCATCCGGACGATACAAGCGTCTGGAAGTCGTCGGCGCAGCAAAGGTTAAGGAGAAGAACCCATTTTACTGACTAAAACACTTAGCACCATGAGAGTTGAACAACTTTATACCGGCTGCCTCGCTGAAGCAGCTTATTACATTGAGAGCAATGGTGAAGCTGCTATTGTGGACCCCCTGCGCGAGACGGAGCCTTATATGGCTTTGCTGAAGGAGTCGGGCGCCAAGTTGAAGTACATCTTTGAAACCCATTTCCACGCTGACTTTGTCTCCGGCCACCTCGATTTGGCTCGCAAAACAGGCGCCACTATTGTATATGGTCCGAATGCCAATGCCGGCTTCGATTTCCACGAAGCTAAGGACGGAGAGGAATTTAAAATAGGCGATGTAACCATCGTAGTCTTGCACACACCCGGCCACACTATGGAGAGTAGCACTTACCTGCTGCGCGATGAGAAAGGTAAAGACACGGCCATTTTCACCGGTGATACCCTCTTCCTCGGCGATGTAGGTCGTCCCGACCTGGCCATCAAGCAGGGTGAAATCACCAAAGAAGACCTCGCAGGTATGCTCTACGACTCCCTGCGCAACAAAATCATGCCTTTGGATGACGACCTCATCGTTTATCCGGGGCACGGAGCCGGCTCTGCCTGTGGCAAAAACCTCAGCGAAGAGACTGTGGATACCCTGGGCAACCAAAAGAAAACCAACTATGCTTTGAACCCCAATATGACCAAAGAGGAGTTCATCAAGGAAGTTACGGCCGGCCTGATGCCTCCGCCCAAGTACTTCCCCAAAAACGCCATGCTCAACAAGACGGGCTATACCAGCATAGATGACATCCACAAAAAGGGCCTGACGGCTATGGACCTCGACAAATTCCAGGCTGCCATGCAGCTCGAAGATGTCATCCTGCTCGACACGCGTACCAAAGCCGGCTTCAAAGAAGGCCATATCCCCGGCTTCGTCTTTATCGGCCTCGATGGCAGCTTTGCTCCCTGGGCAGGCGCGCTCTTCCCCGACCTGCACAAGCCCGTTCTCTTCGTTGCCGATGAAGGCACCGAGTGGGATGTCGTAACCCGTCTGGCCCGCGTGGGCTTTGACAACATCATCGGCTATCTCGACGGCGGTTTCCGCACCTGGAAGGAAGCCGGCAAGGAAATGGACACCCTCGAGTCCATCACGCCCGAAGAGTTTGCAGCCCGCTATGAGGCCGGCGAAGTCAAAGACATCCTCGACGTGCGCAAGCCCACGGAATATCTGGCTCAGCACATCGTAGGCGCCGAGAGCTATCCCCTGGATTTCATCTGGGAGAACCTCGATAAACTCGACAAGAGCAAGAAGTACTACGTACACTGTGCTTCCGGCTATCGTTCCATCATCGCCTCTTCCATCATGAAGGCCCACGGCTATCAAGCCATTGTGGACATGGCCGAAGGCTGGAAGGGCATCCTCGAGAAGGTCACCGACAAGGTGCCCGTAACGGAATATGCCTGCCCGACAACCATCTCTCCCAAAGAGTTGGAGGAATTGGTTGCTTCCGTCAGCTAAGTGCTGTTTTACATCGCAAATTGGGCGTCTGTTTTTTGGACGCCCAATTTTTTTTATACTTTCGTCAAATGAAACCCATTGTCATGGAGAAGTTCTTTTTGCAGTACCTGACAGTCCTCTCGTTCTCTCTGCTTCTGGCTTCAGCTTGTACGCAAACCGCTGAAGAAGAGCAACAGGCGGCAGTGCAAGCGCCTGAAGCCTTGCCGGATTCTGTCTATCTGAGCAAAGGCGGTGAGGTTGTGCAAAAGACTTTTGCCACGCTGTCCTCTCACCTCAAAGCTAACTTGCAGAAAAAGGGCGTTGAAGGAGCGGTAGCCTACTGCCATCTGAATGCCTACCCTTTGGTGGACAGCCTCTCCCGTGCTTATGGTGCTCAGATACGCCGCACTTCGCTCAAGGTACGCAACCCTCAGGATGCCCCGGATGCCTATGAGCAAAAGGCCCTGGCCAAAGCCGCAGCCGCCCATGAAAAGGGCGAGCGCATCAGCCCCTGGATCGAGCGCCTGCCTGCCGAAAATTCAGCTCAGGGCGAAGTCGCTTACTACGCACCCATTTACACGCTCCCGCTCTGCTTGAAGTGCCACGGCACGCCTGGTGAAACACTGGCGGAGAGCGATTACGCCATCATCAAAAAGTATTATCCCGATGACCAGGCCATCGGCTATCAGGCCGGCGACTGGCGTGGCTTGTGGAGCATTCGCTTCAAAGAATAACCTCTCACTTTAAAAAATCAGCAAACCATGAAAAAGTACCTCACCCTTTCTTTGGCGCTTTTACTCGCTACGTTTACGGCCTGCACCTCTAAAGCCCCTCAGCAGGCAGAGGAAAACCAGCAAACAGAGCAACAAACTCAGGAGCAGACCGCTCCGCAACAACAATCGGCTGCCAAAGTGCAGAATGTGGATGTAGCCGGCTTTAAGAAGTTGATGAACAATCCCGACGTAGTCATTCTCGATGTACGCACGCCCCAGGAAGTAGCCCAGGGAGCTATCGAAGGCGCTGTAAACATCAACCTCTACGACCCGGAGTTCGACCAAAAAATTGAAAAACTGGACAAAAATAAAACCTATCTGGTGTATTGCCGCAGTGGCCATCGCAGCTCAATAGCCTCCAATAAAATGCTCTCCAAAGGCTTTACCAAAGTCTATAACCTGTTGGGCGGCTATAAC
>WGBN01000448.1 GCA_015494245.1 Saprospiraceae bacterium
CATTGGAGCTGGAACGGCCATCGCTACGTATGGGTAGCCGGCCACTGCAAGCGCAAAAAGCACGGCCATACCTGGGTGCCCGGCCACTGGAAAAAAACTCCGGGTGGCTGGAAGTGGATTCCGGGCCATTGGAGTTAAACGCGCCATTTTTTCAGCCTGACCCATCCCATTGCCACCGGACTGAACAGCAGCAGGTAAAACAGCAGCAAAAACTCCAACAAAGGCCAGAGCTTCCACAAATCCGGTTGGCTGAGGCGCCTGCAAAGGCGGGCCGCTATGGGGAGCACAAAGAGGTAGCGCAACAACAGCACTGCCCCCGCTTCTAACGGAAAAAAAGGCAGAAGAACATACGCACCCCCCAACTGCAGTACCAGACTAAGTGAAAACAACCCCAATAAGACTTGGTCTCGGAATTTGTATTTTCGGGCGGCACTCAGGTGTCGCCTTTTTTGTTGCAACCAGGCTTTTAAAGTCGGCGGCGCCACTGTCCAAACAAAACTCTCCGGCCGCAGGCAAACAGTATAATTACCGCTGCGCACTGCCTGCTGCACAAAGAGGTCGTCATCGCCATAAGGCAGGTCGCCATGTGCTTCAAAGCCCCCCGTTTCGCGGTACAATTTCCGGGTGTAAGCCATATTTCGCCCCACGCCCATGTAGGCCATTCGCCTTTCGGCAAATGAAAGATACTGCATAGCCGTCCACAAACCTTCGAAGCGCTGAAAAACATTCAACAGTCCTTTTCGTTTTTCAAACGGACTGTAGCCCAGCACCAGGTCCCTGCCCTCCGCCAAAGGCTCTGCCATGCAGGCCGCCCAGAAGTCCGAAGCAGGTCTGCAATCGGCATCGGTCAACAAAAAACAATCGTATTTTGCATTTTCAATGCCGGCCGCCAAAGCCTGCTTCTTTCCACTGCCCGCCGGCTTGGGCCCCTCAAGAGTAAGCAGCCGCAAAGCGCCCCCTTGCCCCTGCCCCGCCTGCTGCCGGAGACAAACGGAAGCCGTTTCATCCGTAGAGTGGTCATCCACAATCAACAACTCCCAATCGGCGGGATACCGCTGTCGCAACCAGTACGGAATGTTCTCCGCCAACACCTCTGCCTCATTGTGCGCACAAACGATGATGGACAAAGGCGGCAACTCAACACCCTCTCTTTTCTCACCACAACCCCTTCCGGCTTTCGCCAAATGGCGGAAGAAATAAAGCCAGTAGAAGGCTTGGATGAGGAGGGTGGTGTAGAGGAGGAGCATTTAGTGTTTAGCGTTTAGTGTTTAGCGTTTAGTGTTTAGCGTTTAGTGTTTAGCGTTTAGTGTTTAGTGTTGATTCAATGTTTAACCAACAGACAACAGACAACGGACAACCATCATCTGTCAACAATTAAAACCCAATGCTTCACTGTCACTCCTGCCAGCGCTCGCACTTGTTCGCGGCAGCTGCTGCCGGTGGCGATGAGGAGGCTGCCTTTCGGCAAATTTCGGAGGGTGGGAAGTAGGCGCAGTCCGGCGATTTTTTGGCTGAGTTTTTCGTGTTCGTAGCCGAAGGCGCCGGCCATGCCGCAGCAGCCGCTGTCTAAGAGGTGAACGGGGCGGCGGCAGGAGCCTTCGGCGGCGGCTTCGATGAGGAAGGCCACATCGGCTGCAGAGGAAAGCGCTTTTTGATGGCAGTGCAGATGCAGGGCGATGGGTGCTTCGCTTTGGCAGTATTCGGCTTTGATGCTCAGTTCTTCGGCAGCGAGGTTTCCGTTTTTGAGTTCGGCAGCGAGGAATTCCTCTACGAGGAAGCTGCGCCGGGCCAGCTCGCGGGCGCGGGTGCGCAGGGGCCCGGATACCAGCATGGGGTATTCGTCGCGAAAGCTGAGCAGCTCTGAGGGTTCCAGGCCGAGGAGGAGGGAGCCGTCTTCGGTTTTTTCGTGGAAAAAGCGTACCTGCTCTTCGGCCAAAGCCCGCGCTTCTTTGAGGTAGCCCCGCGACAGCAGTACCCGTCCGGCAGCCGGGCGCTCCGGGCAATGGACCTCATAGCCCAGGGCGCGGAGCAGCCTTACGGCAGCGAGGGGAATTTCCGGCTCGAGGTAGTTGGTGAAGGGGTCCACAAAGAGGTAGAGGCGGCCCCGCCAGCCGGGCGCTGCGGCAGGCATTTTGGCAAGCTGTTGGAAGAAGGTGCGGCCTAAAGGCATGGGCAGGCGGCGCCGGCCACTCAATCCCAGCGTCTTGCGCAAGAGCCATTGAGCAGGCCTCATACGCAGCAGGGAAGTCAGCGGACCGAGCTGCCCGGCGAGGGCGAAGAGGCCATCCATATTTTTGAAAAACCAATCGCGCAGGGGGCGGCGGTGGTGTTGGTAGTATTGATACAAAAACTCCGCCTTCAGTGCAGTCATGTTGACGCCGGAGGGGCATTCGGAGGTACAGGCCTTGCAACTCAGGCAGAGGGAGAGGGCTTCTTTCAGCGCTTCGCTGTCGAAGGGATGAGGGACGGGCTTTTGGAGGAATTCGCGCAGGGCGTTGGCGCGGCCGCGGGTGCTGTGCTTTTCGTCTCGGGTGGCCTGGAAGCTGGGGCACATGTTTCCCGCAAAGCGATGCGACTTGCGGCAGTCGCCCGAGCCGGTACACTTTTGAGCTGCGCCAAAAATGCCTCCCGAGGCGGAGAAATCCAGCAGCGTTTCCGGCTCCGGCCGGGGCGAGGAAGGCGAGATGCGCAGCGCCTCATCCATGGGCGGGGGATGTACGATTTTGCCCGGATTGAAGAGACCCTGAGGGTCCCAGATGGCTTTGAGCTGCTCGAAGTAAGAGCTTATTTTTTCGCCCATGACGAGCGGTATGAATTCTGCCCGCAGCCGTCCGTCTCCGTGCTCGCCGCTGAGCGAGCCGTGGTAGCGGGCGACCAGCTCCGCCGAGGCCCGGCTGATGCTTCGCAGGTCGGCGAAGTCTTTGGGTTTGTAGAGGTCGAGCGTGGGGCGCAGATGGAGTTCGCCCGCGCCGGCGTGTCCGTAGTAAACGGCTTGTTGTTGGTGGGCGGCCATGATGCGGGAAAAATCCCTGACGTATTCGGGCAGGTCTGCCACATCCACGGCCGTGTCTTCCACACAGGGTATGGAGCGGGCCCTTCCGGGCAAATTTGCCAAGACGCCCAGAGCGGCCTTGCGCAGTGACCAGACTTTGGCGATATCCTTACCCCAAACGCGGGGGAAGGCATAGCCCAGGCCTTCGCGCCTCAGGCTTTGCTCGAGGGCGGCCGTTTGCTTTTCGACTTCTTCGCGTTTTTGGCCCCGGCATTCGACGATGAGCACGCCTTCGGGCGCGCCCTGCAGGAAAAAGCGGTTGGCCTGTTGAGCACGGCTGTTGCGGGTGCAGTCGAGCAGGGCTTTATCCATCAGCTCGCAGGCGTAGAGGTGGTGCTGCATGAGGATTTGCACGGCACGCAGGGCCTCATCCAGGCTTTTGAAATGCGGTAAGAACAGGGCTGCCTCCGGCGGAGGCAGGGGCGAAAGCTCCAGCGTAAGCGAGACGGTAAAGGCCAGGGTACCTTCCGAGCCGCAGAGCAGTTTTGCGAGGTTGAGGAGCGGACCGTCCGGGCGATAGGGAGCAGCGTTCAGAAGTACATCCAGGGCATAGCCCGTATTCCTTCGGTGGATGCCTGCTTTGGGGAAGCGGGCTGCCACTTCGCGCTGCACTTCTTCGCGGCTCAGCAGTTGGTGCATGGCGCGGTAAATTTGGCCCGGCCTGTCTTCGCCTTGCAGGCATTTGGCGAAAGCCTGTTCATCCAGCTCCCCAAAAACAGCCCTTTCTCCCGAGTTGAGAACGACCTCCATTTCGAGCAGATGGTCGCGGGTCGTCCCATAGGCGATGGAGGTGCTGCCGCAGGAGTTGTTGCCCGCCATGCCGCCCAGCGTGCAGCGGTTGGAGGTAGAGGTGTTGGGCCCAAACCAAAGTCCGTGCGGTGCGAGAAACTGATTCAGCTCATCGCGCACTACGCCCGGCTGCACGCGCACGCGGCGGCGCTGCACATCTAACTCCAAGATTTGGTTCATGTGGCGGGAGACGTCCACCACCAGCCCGCCACCCACGCACTGACCGGCCAGGGAAGTGCCCGCCGCCCGCGGTATAAGGGGGATGCGCTGCTGCGAGGCAAAAGCCACGAGCTGCTCCACCTCCTCCGCGCTCTTGGGGAAAACCACGCCCAAAGGCTGCTCCCTATAC
>WGBN01000449.1 GCA_015494245.1 Saprospiraceae bacterium
CACTAAACGATCAACCAACCCCACCCTCTCCTCAACTCCTCCGCGCATAATTTGAAAGGGTTTTCCGAGTGTTTTGAGGTGCTGGAGGTAGTGTTCGAAGAGTTTTTCGCGCAGATGGGGGTGTTCGCGCAGGGGGTCCGGTTCGAAGGGGATGTCGGGGGCGCAGAGGAGGAAGAGGTCGTATTCTTGCAAGGCTTGGTCGAGATATGCGGGATAGCGGCCAAAGCGCAGTTCGCCCCAGATTTTCAGCACCAGAGCGCCGGTATCGGTGATGAGCGGAGGGCGTTTGGCGGAAGCCTTTGGGGCGCTCTGCTGCAGGCGTTGCTCCATGAGTTGCTCCCAGCGCATTTGACCCTCGGCGATTTTGAGGTAATCCTCATAGCTGTATTGGGGGCCTTTGCTTTGGAGGTAGAGGCGGGCGTATTCCGGCACCCAAAGCGTGTTTAAGCGTTGAGCCAGGGCGCGGGCCAGGGTCGTCTTGCCGCTGGATTCGGGTCCGGTGACGGATATTTTTTTAATTTTTTGCATCCGGTGCTTGTCTGCTGTAGAAAAATGCCTTAACTTTGGTATCAGACACCGATGAACGAGTTATGCACGCTATAGAACCTCATTTCCTTTGGCGCGAGTTGTACATCGCTTCTGAAGATGCTCATTCGCCCTTTTATGGGCGGGTCTATGACGAGTTTGTTTTCTCCCAGCGAATATACAACTATCTGATTCATCCGCAGTGGGATGCCTTTGGCTCGCCTACGCTCTACACCAAACTGCTTTATGCAGATTACGAGGAGGGCTATGCCATCTGCGAAATGCTGGGCGAGTGGAATGACTGCCTGCAAAACGACATCATGTTTTTGAAGCGGGAAGTCATTGAGCCTTTGCAGGAGGCGGGCATCCGTCGCTTCGTGCTGCTGTGTGAGCAGGTGCTGAGCTTCCACGGCTCCGATGACTGCTATTACCAAGAGTGGTTTGAAGAAGTGGCCGAAGAGGGAGGCTGGATTGTCTTTTTGAATCTGTTGCCACATGTAACAGATGAAATGCGGCAAATGAACATCCATCATTTCGTGCAATTGGGAGAGGATTGTC
Source organism: Saprospiraceae bacterium (assembly GCA_015494245.1). Classification (GTDB taxonomy): domain Bacteria; phylum Bacteroidota; class Bacteroidia; order Chitinophagales; family Saprospiraceae; genus WGBN01. Next base: position 1,084 of record WGBN01000449.1, read on the forward strand.
AGCTGTTGGAGTGGCGCACCATGAAGCCGCAAGCCCTTTACCGTCAAGTGAGAGATGGCTTCCTGCATACACAGCGCGAATTGGGCTGATGTTTAAGTGTAGCCCAGGCGTCTTAACATGTCGGGATCATCCCGCCAGTTTTTGCGCACTTTGACGCGCAGCTCCAGGAAGACTTTTTTTCCGAGAAATTTTTCGATGTCCTGGCGTGCCAGCGTTCCCAGTTTTTTGATGGCTTCGCCTCCTTTGCCAATGAGGATGCCCTTTTGGGTGTCGCGGGCTACGAATATCCAGGCTTCGATGCGTACCAGGGGCGTGCCGTCTTTGGTTTGCTCTTCCTTGAAGCGCTCGACGATGACTTCGGTGGAGTAGGGAATTTCCTGATGATAAAGCAGAAATATTTTTTCGCGGATAAGCTCTGAGACGAAGAAGCGCTCCGGGCGGTCGCTGAGTATTTCCTTGGGGTAGTAGGGAGGGCCTTCCGGCAAATGCTGCAAAATTTTTTCCATGAGCAGGTCTAAGCCCGCGCCATGCAAGGCAGCGATGGGGATGATTTCTGCAAACTCCATGCGCTTGCTCCAGATGCGTTTGAGCGTTTCTACGCGCTCCGGGCTTACGGTGTCAGTCTTGTTAATGAGCAGGAAGACCGGTACTTTGAGCTTGCGCAGGCGTTCGATGAGCGGGTGGTCTTCGGGATAATCTTCGTTGGCATCTGTAATGAAGAGCATGATGTCAGCATCTTCGAAGGTGCTTTGGACATAGCGGTTCATCACTTCCTGCATCTCGTATTTTGGCTGTTGGATAAGGCCGGGTGTGTCGGAAAAGACAATTTGGTAGTCGTCTTCACTGAGCAGGCCGATGATGCGGTGGCGCGTTGTTTGAGGCTTGTTGGTGGTGATGACCATTTTGTCGCCGAGCAGGGCGTTCATCAGGGTGGATTTTCCGACATTGGGTCGTCCGACGATGTTGACGAAGCCGGAGCGATGCGTCTTTTTTTCTTCTTGCATGTTTTATCGGAATTTTGGCGTAAGCCACTTGTCTAATTGCTTGATACCGGCTTTAAAGTCTTTGGGCAGAGGGGCTTCGAAGGTCGTCAGCTCTGTGTTGTCTTCCAGAGCGATGCTCAGCTTTTGGGCGTGCAGGGCTGTGCGGGCTATGAGGGGTCTTTCCGTTTCGTTTTTTCCGAGCCGGAAGCGCCTGCCTTTGATTTTGGAGACCAGCAGGCCCTCGCCACTTCCATAGAAGGGGTCTCCTACGATGGGGTGCCCGATGTGGCTGAGATGCACGCGTATTTGGTGGGTGCGTCCCGTTTCGATGGAGACTGAGAGCAGGCTGTAGCGCTCCCAGTTTTGAAGGACCTTATAGTGGGAAACGGCCACTTTGCCCTGACTGCTCACCCGCATTCTGCCGGCTTTGCCCGCCACTTTTTCCAGCCCCGTTTTGATGCTGCCTCGTCCTTCCTGCGGGCAACCCTCGACCAGGGCCAGGTACGTTTTTTTGACCGCTCTGTTTTGAAATTGCAGAGACAAATTTTGATGAGCCTCGGCCGTCAAGGCAAAAACCATGACGCCTGAAGTGTCTTTGTCTAAGCGGTGTACGACATACACTTTTTCAAATTTCCGGTGCAGGAGTCCGTACA
>WGBN01000450.1 GCA_015494245.1 Saprospiraceae bacterium
AGGGGTTGGGGTAAGCCTGGAGCTGAATTTCTTCAGGGCGGATGTTGACCGTGCTCACTGCATTGGCGATGGCCTCGTCAATGGTGGTTTCCGTGACGTTGTCTATGGAGCCGTCGGGAGCAATCAGCATGCCCACGATTTTGATTTGGTCGTAATCATAAGCCGGCAGCAGGGTGTATGTGAAAGTGTAGGAGTGCTTTTCACCGGAAGATATGGATGTCGGCAGGCTGTTAGGGACGCCGTTATAGCCGCCGAGAATGGCCCGGGCAACGTGATCGTAAACCATCTGAGAGGCAGGCACGGGATCGGGCAGGTTTTCGTAGCCGCCCATGGGGCCTGCGCCGCCTCCGGAGTAGTAATTGGCCTGGTTGTAGCCGGAGCCGGTGCCCGTTACGTCATCTTCAACGATGGCGACGTTCAGGCGGTAATCGCCGGAGACGTTCTCCTGGAAGGTCGCTTCGAGGGTGATGGTGAGCAGGCCGGAGTTTTCGTCGTATTCGGCCTTGTTGGCGAGCAGAGCTGCGGGGGGCATTTCGACGCGCGGCAGCACGGTGCCTTCCAATTGGCTGGGGTCAATCAACTGGTCGCGATCTACAATTACAGAGGGGAAGCCGGTAAAGCCGGGGAAACCGGTCTCGCCTGCATTGTACTCGGGCACTTCCATAGGGTCACTGTTGTGTACAGCTACACCCACAAAGTGGTTGGGGTAAGTCTCTGCCATGTAGTCCATGAAGACGGCTCCGCGAGGGCACCAGCCACACCAGGTGCCGGTGGCTTCTTCGGCCAGGATTTTCTTGCCGGGAGCCGGCGTATAAGCATAAATGGATGCCGTGGCTTCGTTGTTGTCGGCATTCATGTCGGCGCTGCCATTGGGGTTGGAGACCGTGATGGTGATGCTGTTGCTGCCCGGAGCCAGCGTAAGGGGCACGGAATGCGTGAAATCCATGCTCTCCAGGCTGCCGAGAGAGAGGCCCGTCAGATTGTCGGTGTATTGATTGGTGCCATCGGACCAGGTGATGTCTAAGCTGGTGATGGTATTGAGCCCGACGTTTTTGATGGTGCCTCCCACCGTAACGTCCTCTCCGGCAATGCCGACACCCGGGAGCGCTACACTGGTGGCTGCGAGGTCGAGGTCGAGAAGCATGGGCTCCTGGTATTCAAAGCTCACATCGTCTATGTAAAACAGGGCGTTGCCCGTGTTGGCTTCATAGGGATAAAAATCGGCAGAGGCCACACTGTTGTTGGTGTTGGAGAAAGAACCCAAAGAGGTGCCATCTATCGAAACTTCCCAGTTGTTGGAGGTGAGGTCAATGTTGACCTCAAGAAGAAACCATGCATCGTGGATGTACTCGCCCGTGAGCAAGAGGCCATCGGCTATATTGCTCAAGGTCAAAGAGCCGTCCTGGTTGAAATAAAACTCTACGGCCCAGGTAGTGCCTACGGGTTCAACGGCCTGAAAGTTGAAATAAGCGCCGTTGTTGCCGACGACGTACATCCAGGTGCTAAAGTGAAAAGTGCCGTCGGTGTAAACGCCGCCGAAAGGCAAAACCACATCCGAAGGCCCGCCGCTTGAAGAGCCTGCCTGGAGCTTCAGGGAGTTGTTGCCGCTATACGCCTGATCCGTGGAAATGGGCGCATCTTCGCCGGGGACACCGCCACTCCAGGTCGTCCAGTCCGGAGAGGAGGCCGAGATCATGCTGCCCGGCGTATAAGCCTCAAAATCGTCGAAGAAAGTTACCTGAGCTCGGGCCAGGCTAAAACTCAGTACGCATACAAGAGAGAAGAGTAGTCCTTTTTTCATAGTTTGGTGGTTTAAATGGACAAAATGGATGTTGGGGGGGGAACCAAATCACTTTGTGCCGGGTATAAAAAAACTGATGCAAAATAGGGAATCTTTGCATAATGGGGAGGCTGCTCTGCCCGGCTTTTTCGGAAAATGCCGTATGATTTGCAGAAAAAAGCCGGCACGCAGGGCTTTGCATGCCGGCTTTTATGTTTATCAGAGTGCTACACCAATTAGCGGCGCTGCATTTTTGAGCTCTTCATCTGCGAGTTGCTCAAATTTGTGGAAGTTTTCGACAAATGCTTTGGCCAATTTGGCGGCTTGTTTGTCGTAAGCGGCGGTATCTTTCCAGGTGTTGCGGGGGTTCAGAATTTCATTGGGTACATTTGGGCAAGTGAGGGGTATTTGCAGGCGGAAGGGGCTTACGGTGTTCCATTCGACTTGCTCGAGTTTTCCTTCGAGTGCTGCCTGGATGAGTGCCCGCGTGTGTTTGAGTTTCATGCGATAGCCTTCTCCATAGGGGCCGGCAGTCAGGCCTGTATTGACCAACCAGACTTTGGCGCCGTGTTTTTCTATGCGTTCGCCCAACATGCGAGCATAAGTCGTTGGAGGCAGAGGCAGGAAAGGCGCGCCGAAGCAGGAAGAAAAGACGGTTTGAGGTTCTGTAACGCCTTCTTCCGTACCGGCTACCTTGGCGGTATAACCCGAGATGAAGTGGTACATGGCCTGAGCTTTTGTCAGGCGGGCAAGAGGCGGCAGTACGCCAAAGGCATCGTAGGTGAGAAAAAAGATGTTTTGCGGATGTCCGCCCACGGAGGGTATGCGCGCATTGGCAATGTGTTCAAGGGGGTAGGATACGCGGGTGTTGGGCGTGATGCTGCTGTCTTCGTAGTTGGGTTTGCGGCTGCCTTCAAAGAAAGTAATGTTTTCCAGAATGGCGCCGTGGCGGATGGCGCGGTAGATATCGGGCTCTTTCTCTTCGCTCAAATCAATGACCTTGGCGTAGGACCCGCCTTCGAAGTTGAAGACGCCTTCATCCCACCAGCCATGCTCGTCATCGCCGATGAGTTGACGGTGAGGGTCGGCAGAAAGCGTAGTTTTACCGGTACCGGAAAGGCCGAAGAAGATGGCTGTATCTCCTTCGCTGCCCATGTTGGCAGAGCAGTGCATGGAAAGCACGTTCTTTTGATGGGGCAGCAAAAAGTTGAGTACTGAGAAAATGCCCTTTTTGACTTCGCCCGTGTACCCCGTGCCGCCAATGATGATCAGCTTGCGCGAAAAATTGATGATGGCAAAATTCTCATGCGGAGTGCCGTCTTCCTCGGGATTGGCCAGAAATTCGGGTGCATTCAGAATGGTCCACTCGGGCTCAAAATTTAAAATTTCCTCCTTAGACAAGCGCAGGAACATGTTGTTCGCAAAGTGGCTGATCCAGGGATACTCGGAAATGACGCGGATGTTCAGGCGGTATTTTTCTTCGGCACAGGCCGCTACATCTCGCACATAGATTTCCTTGTCATCGAAGTAAGCGGCTACTTTTTGGGCCAGCTTGTCAAAAGCTGCCGGCTCAAAAGGCTGGTTGATCTCGTTCCAGTCCACACTTTCGCGGGTGAGCTCGTCCTTGACGATAAAGCGGTCTTTGGGGGCCCGTCCCGTAAATTTTCCGGTATAGACAACGAGGGCACCTGTGTCGGAAAGCACGGCCTGCTTCTTGCAGATGGCATGCTCATCCAGTTCTTCAGGAGTCAGATTCCAATAAGCCTTGGACGGCTTTTGGATGCCGCAATAGCTCAAATCCGCTTTGGGGTTTCTCAGTCCAAAGGTATTCATGTCAGCGCTGTTTTGGTTGTGATAAGTACCCGTGGGTGCTGTGTATCTTGAGTCGCCACACGGGAGTGAAACAAGTGTGGTTTAGTCTTATCGTCGGGTGATCATCACCTTTGCGCCCGGCAGATGGTGTTCTAAACGCAGGTTTTGATTGTCTTAACGGCGCAAAGGTAAGTTTATTTGCCGTATTTCAAGCAATGCCTGAAATTGGTGAGTTTGGTGGAAGTGGTTGAAGTGGTGGAATCGGGGGAATCGGCCATGCCATTAAACTGGAGTTGTGAAATTTTACCACGGAGTACACGGCGCTCACGAAGTGTTCACGGAGAAGAACCGGTGGAAACGTGATGAACGTGACGCGTGACAAACGTGACGAAACGTGACAATCGTGACAAACGTGACGCGTGACGGGCGTAAGAATCGCAGCCATGGCTTACACCGGCACCCAACGTCTATCCACTTCTGAAATCGGAGTTCGTTAATCGATATTCAGAAGTCGGTGAAATCGGTAGAATCGGTGGAATCGATGAAATTGGCGGAATCGGGGGGAGGTGTATCGTTTATTGTGTATCGTATATTGTTGGTTTGTTGTTTATGTGTGTATTGGACGTGACAATCGTGACACGTGACGGCCGTGACAAACG
>WGBN01000451.1 GCA_015494245.1 Saprospiraceae bacterium
ATATTAGACAAACTCCGTCAGTTTGATCCGATACTTGTCGGAACAATTCCGATCAACATAGATATTGAAAGTAGTGATATTGATATTATATGTTGTTATAATGATAAAATTAAGTTTACCGAAATACTCAAATATAATTTTAAACACAATAAAGATTTTAAAATTTATGAGCAGAAAATACAGAAACAAAATTCAATAATTGCCAGTTTTATAATAGATGATTTTGAAATTGAGATTTTTGGACAGAATATTCCAACAAGACAACAAAATGCTTATCGCCATATGATTATTGAAAACAAACTATTAAATGAAAGGGGAGAGACATTTAGACAAAAAATTATTGAATTAAAAAAACAAGGATATAAAACTGAACCTGCATTTGCAATTTTACTTGGATTGAAAGGAAATGCATATAGTGAACTATTGACTTATGAAACAAAATAACTGATAAAGAGAAAAGACCGGACCGCTAACAATGTATATAAGGCATTGGGCGAGTAATAGTTAAATTGAATAATTATGAACATGAATAAACGGTATAGTAAATTGAAAGTTAGGTGTTTCAAAACGCCCAACGCCTAATATACTCACCGTTCTGTGCCATTAAACAGGGCCTCCTTAAAAAGTCGCCCTACGCCCTAAGAGCCTTAAAAATAAAGGGTTTTGGCGGAAAAAAAGATGTCTAAAATGTCTTGAAGTGCGCTGTCCTGAGCGAAGTGCAACGGAGTCGAAGGGCAAGAAAAAGCCGTATATTGCGGGAAAAAGTTTGCACTTATGATTCGATATACACCAGCAAGTGAGAGGAAGTTGTCCTTGTTTAAGACACCCTTTGAGCAGAATTTACTCCCCGATAACAGATGGGTGAAGATGGCAGAATTGGTTCCGTGGGATGATTTTGCATCAGTTCTTCAAAAACGGATGTGCAAAGATAACGGTCGGGGCAGTATAGATTTGCGAGTAGTGCTTGGCGCCTTGTTGGTGAAGTATGTTATGAACCTGTCGGATGAAGAGACGATACGTTATATCCAGGAAAATATTTATGTGTGGTTTAGCCCCCTAAAAAGTCGGACAGAGATTACAGATAAAAACTGTAATTTTAGGCATGGAAAAACGAACATGGACAGCAGAAGAGAAGCTCAAGATCATTGCAGAAGCAAAGATTAAGGGCGTAAAGGTCACTTTAGACAAGTATGGCATCTATCCTGCGACCTACTATTCATGGAAACGTAAGTTGCTGGTAGATGGCGAGGAAGGCTTGTCAGATGGGGCCAGGCACAAGAAGTACAGGCAACGCATAGGAGAACTGGAGGAGAAGGTAAGTCTGTTGCAACGTATGCGTCCGAGCAACTACCCTTCCGGTAAGCGCTGATTGAATATTTTAGAAGTCAGTGGAATGGGTAAAATACGGCATCGAAATTCTCCATTCTCAATTTCCATTCTCCATTCTAAAAGGCCGGCTCGGGGGTCTCCTTGCGTCAGCACCCCGATCCTTTAGTTCATTCTCCATTCTCCATTCTAAACAATCCACTCCGGAAAAATCATCACCAGGGCCAGCACCAGCAATTGCAGCAAAATAAAGGGCACGATTCCGCGATAAATCTGGAGGGTTTTGACTTCGGCGGGGGCTACGCCTTTGAGATAGAAGAGCGAGAAGCCGAAGGGCGGCGTGAGAAAAGAGGTTTGTAAATTCATGGCGAGGAGCAGGCCTATCCAGACGAGGTTGAAGTCATAGCGCAGGAAGATGGGCGTTACGACCGGCACGACGATGAAGACGATTTCGATGAAGTCTATGAAAAAGCCGAGGACAAAAACGAGCAGCATCACGAGGAGCAGGAAAGCATTTGGCGAAAGCCTGGCCTGCTCAATGAGCCGGACGAAATAGACATCTCCGCCCAGCTCGCGGAAGACAAAAGAAAAAGTAGTAGCTCCGAGCAGGATGAAGAAAACCATGCTGGTCAGCAGCGTGGTCTCGCGGCTTACCTGGCGCAGGATGGAGAGGCTCAGCCTGCCTTGAGAGAGCGTCAGCAGGATGGCGCCCAGAGCGCCTACGCCGGCGGCTTCGGTAGGCGTCGCATAACCTCCGAAAATAGAACCCAGCACCAGCAGGATGAGCAAAAACGGCAAGACAAAAGCAGACAGGATGCGGCGCCCGAATCCCTTTTGCCGAAAGGCTCTGATCTCTTCTGCAGGAATGGCCGGAGCCTGATCGGGATGACGCCAGGACCAAATCAAAACGTAAGCGATATAAAACAACACCAGCAAAAGCCCCGGCAGCAGGGCCGCCTTAAAAAGCGCACCTACGGATACATTCAAAACCGAGCCCAGCAAAATGAGTACGATGGAGGGCGGAATGATCTGCCCCAGCGTGCCCGAAGAGGCAATCACTCCCGTGGCCAGCTCTGCGCGATAACCGCGCTTGAGCATAACGGGCAAGCTGATCATCCCCATAGTAACCACCGTTGCTCCCACAATACCCGTAGAAGCAGCCAACATGGCTCCCACCAAAATAACCGATACGGCCAGACCTCCCCTTATGCGGCCAAACAGCATGGCCATGGTCTCTAACAACTGCTCGGCCAAACCGGATTTCTCCAGCATAATCCCCATGAATACAAACAAGGGCACCGCCAACAAGACGTAATTGCTCATCACCCCCTGTATGCGCAGAGCCAGAGAAGACAAAGCCTCCGGAGGCAAAAAGAAAAGGGCATAGAGGGTCGAAAGCCCGCCCAAAGTAAAGGCCACGGGATAGCCGTAGAGAATGAGCAGGAAAATGCTTAGAAAAAGTATGAGGGTAATCCACTCCATGGGCTACTGCTTCCTGAGCTGCCGGTTTTTGTACAACTCGGCCAGAGCCTGCAAGATAAGCAAGAAAAAAGAAACGGGCACCAGCCCCTTCACCAGATAGCGAGCCGGCAGCCCCCCGGGATCGGGTGAGCCCTCGCGAATGAGAAAGGACTGCCAGGCATTGCTCCAGGATACCCAAAGAACGACTACAGCCCAGGGCAAGAGCAACAAAAGCGTGCCATACAAATTCACCAGAGCCTTGTCTTTGGGGGCAAAACGGGCGTAAAAAACATCCACCCGCACATGGCGGTCCTGCTGCAAAGTCCAGGCCCCGCTCAACAAAAACAAGGCAGCAAACAGATGCCACTCCAACTCCACCATCCATATACGGGTGTCGTTGAAGAGATAACGCATGCTCACATCAAAACAAACGAGAACCACCAACACCAGGCTCAGCCAGGCTGCCGCATGGCCAATGCTTGAAGTGAGTTTTTCTATTCGGGTAAATAGCTTGTCCATAGCACAAACATAAACAATAGTTCATTAAGCTTTTCACCTCCTGTCCCCCATTGGAAAACAGGCTGTCAAATTGAACCGGTTAAATCCGCGAAAATCCGCCGCACCCGCGAAAATCTTTAGGCTGAGCTTGCCGAAACCCGCGTTCTATTGGCTACTTAGGCCTTGATAGAACGCGGATGACGCGGATGACGCGGGTCTTCGCGGATTTTTTAGCCGGTTCAACTTGATAGCCTGGTTTTCGATGGAGACAGGTAGCCAAAAACTAATGGAACCTTTGACAAAAAAAAGGTCTTGCAAGTTTTGCAAGACCTTTTTCTCTGCGCTTCAGCTTACTGCTTGAAATAAGCTTCGTCGAGTTCTTCTCCGTTCATGACGCGCTCCAGGCGTTCTTTGAAGACGGCGGACATTTCCAGATCGTCCAAACGCGCATAAATCTCTTTGAGAGCGATGAGCGTATTCTGGTCGTTGGGATTTAGTGCTTCGGCTTTTTGGAACCAGGGCAATGCCTCTTTGAACAAGCCTATCAACTCCTTCTGTTTTTCATCGTATTTGCGCAGGCCTTCGCGGCTGTAGTCGTCTTCCAGCGCTTGCATTTCCTTGATGACGACTACGGCCTTGTTGTAGTACAAAGCGCCGACGCTGTAATTGGCATCAAAGCTTTGGGGGTCTTTCTCGAGGGCCTGTTGATAATACGAAAGGGCTTTTTGAAACAGCTCTTCAGCCTTGTCCTTGTCGTATTCGCCTTCCTGCTGAGTTTCTTTCTGAAAAAGATTGTCGTACACGCTACCCAGGGTGGTATATAGGGAAACGTTATCCGGTTCTTGCTGGATGGCCATTTCGAGTTTGCCGATCAATTCTTCCATACGGCCCTGGCGCAGATAGTAGTTGATTTCTGCGAACAACAATTCCGTATTGCCGGGGAATTTTGCTTTGCCTTCTTCGAGCACTTTCAAGGCTTTTTCCTCATCGCCTTTTTTGTTCAGCAGATCAAAATAAGCGGCATAGACATTGGCATCGTCGTACTTCAAGTCGTAGAGCTTTTGGTAGAGTGCAAGGGCTTCGTCTTCCATACCGCTCACGCGGGCACAATAAGCCACGACAAAGAGGTTGTTGTTGTACTCTTCCTCATCGGCAAAGACCGACTGCCCTCCATTTTGCTTGACCAGTTCGTCTAATTCAAGAGTCAATCTGAGAGGCTTGTAGGCTTTGGCATACTGCTGTGAGGTCAAATAGCTATTGCCGAGGATGTTCAGATAGCTTGCTGCTTCGGACAGACCGTTGGCAGCATCGCGTTTTTCGTACTTCTTTTCGGCCAGTGACAGCGCTTTTTTATAAGACTCTACGGCCTTGTAGAGATGGTCAACGGCCTCTTCGGAGAAGCCCGTCTGTGCACCGGCTGCTACCAGCCCGGCCTCTTTGGAGACTGAGCTGTTGTAAATGTCACCGCGGATTTTCCAGGTTTTATATAAGCCATTGGTGGCATCGCTTTGAGCAGCGATTTCAATCAGCTCCATGGCTTCTTTCAGTTTATCGGTATTAGAGCCCGGATCTACCTTGTAAGCGCCGAAGCTCTGCTTGGCTTTTTTCAACGCTTTAACAGGGTCCTGAGCTTGCACACTCACCGTTACTGCAAGAATGGCCACAAGGCTTAAAAGAAAGTTTCTCATGATAAACATTTGTTGGTTTGTAAATAGTTATCTGCGAAAAGCATCTCATCGCTATCAATAAAACGCTCTCGCTGTGAAAGTGGTTTTTCTCCCTTTCCTATGATAAGACGCAAAAAGCATCTTTCATTGTACTAAACAAAGTGTTAATACCCAAACCAAAGCCCTTTTACTCTTCTTCATCTGCGCCGTTGGAAGTCAGCAGGGCCACATCGGCGATCTGATCACCTTCGGGAACTTTGATGACGCGCACCCCCTGAGTGGCGCGTCCCATCACGCGAATATCTGCCACAGACATGCGGATGATGATGCCATTGCGGGTGGTGATCATCAATTCATCTCGGTCTTTGGTGGCTTTCAGTGCAATGACGTGCCCTGTCTTATCCGTAACCTTCATGGTTCGCACGCCTTTACCGCCCCTGTTGATGAGTCGGTAATCCTCAAAAGCAGAGCGCTTGCCATAGCCGTTTTCGGAGATGACGAGTATGGAAATTTCCTCGTCTTGCGGGTCTATACAGGACATACCCACTACGGCATCTTCCGGCCCCAGCAGGCTGATGCCCCGCACGCCTGCGGCTGTGCGCCCCATAGGACGCACATTTTTCTCTTCAAAGCGAATGGCATTGCCCATGCGCGTACCGAGAAAAACCTGTGAGCGGCCATTGGTCAGGCGCACTTCCAAAAGCTCATCGCCCTCGTTGATGGTAATGGCGTTGATGCCTCCGTTGCGAGGACGGGAATAAGCCTCCATACTGGTCTTCTTGACTTGCCCCTTGCGGGTGGCAAACATCGCGTAATGCGACTCCAGGAACTCCTTGTCCTGCAAGTCCTGTACCTTGATATAAGCCTTCACCTTGTCATCCTTCGGGATAGACATGATGTCTGTCTCTTATACACATCTCCGA
>WGBN01000452.1 GCA_015494245.1 Saprospiraceae bacterium
AAGCACAAAAGAATAAAAAAGGAGGCCTTGCAGCCTCCTTCTTCTTATTTATTCAGCAGTTTGAGTATCTCCTGTTCTAATTGCTCTGCTCCCCGCACCGAGGTAGAAGCAATTTTGCCGTCTCTGTCAATGAGAAAAGCTCTCGGAATGCTTCGAACGCCATACTGACGCGCGGCGGCATTGTCCCATTTTTTCAAATCCGAGACATGAGTAGGCCATTCCAAGCCATCTTGTTGGATGGCATCCATCCAGCGCTGTTTGGCTTGAGCAAGCATCTGATCAATTTGCTCCTGAGATTTCAGGCGCGCCTTGGTGCGCGCATCCACGCCGTCCAACGAGACGCTAAAGACCGTAAAGCCTTTGTCCTTGTACTTCTTATACACGGCCACTACATTGGGATTTTCGCGACGGCAAGGGCCACACCAACTGGCCCAAAAATCTAACAAAACAATCTTTCCGCGTAAATCTGAAAGCGACATCATCTTTCCCTGTGGATTGGGCATGCTGATGTCGGGCGCCTCCATTCCAACCTGAATGGGCTCTTGTGCTTTTTTCTGTTGGTAGGCTGTTTCCAACTGAGTCAGATAGCCGTCATAAGCCAACACGTAATTGGACAGTTTTCCTCCGGCTCCGCGCAGGCGATCCAGGGCCTTGCGCTGCATGGGCAAATAAGTCCCCTCACGCCCCAGAGCCTGGTAAGCGATGTAAGCTGCTGCCAGGGGCGATTGAGCGGTGTCAATAAAAGTGGAAATATCGTCCACTTTGGCCGTGCGTGCGATCAGCTTGCTCAGCATTTCATTGTACTCCTGCGTAGCCGGGGAGCCCGTAATTTCCAATTTTTTGGGATCGCTGAGATCGGGCAAAGCCCCCTTGACTTCAATCAGTTTGTTGTCGGTCTCATCCAACACCAAAACAATGCTTTTCGTACCTACACGCAATTTGTAAATCCCCGGCTCCAGGCCATCGGGATAGCTGAAAGAAAAAGCGCCATGTTTGTCACTGGTAGTGGCATCCAGAGATTGATTGGCACGCCCGATATAGACGCGATCCAAATTGATCTGCATATCATCGGCGCCCTCCAACTGGCCACGCAAAACCGTCCCCTTCACATTTCCGGCAGAATCGCCCTGGCAAGCGCTCAGGGCAGACAGCAGCCCCAGGCCGATCCATAAAATGAGTAATCGTTTCATCCGTTCATTGTTTTTTAGTAAAAAAATCAGACATCACTCTGCTTCGTCAAAGTAATCGGGTTCGGACTCTATGATGCGCTCCAAAGTCTCCATGTAATTGGCCCTCCAATCCGATAGAGCACCGAAATCTTCACCGCTTATCTGCAAGCTCTGACCTCCCGTCTTACCCAGGGAAGCAAAGGGAATTCCCAGTTCGATAGTCTTTTGTTCAAAGGCATCTTTTTGCTCCGGACTCACACTGACGAGTACCCGGTTTTGGCTTTCGCCAAACAACATGCAGTCTTTTCGACCGCCTTCAGCTGCAGCCTCTATCTCCACATCAAAGCCCATGCCCGAAGCTATGGCCGACTCCAGCAAAGCCTGCCATAAACCACCCTCCGACAAATCGTGAGCCGAGCGCAGCAAATGGGCGGCATTCAACTCCAACAGCCCTCTCACCAAGCGATGTGCTTCCTCCAAATCAAAATAAGGCGCCGGGCTGTACTCCACTTTGTGGAAGTAACGCAGGTATTCCGAACTGCCCATTTCACGAGCATGGCCACCGAGCAAATAGAGCAGGTCGCCCTCAGCCTGAAAGCGCAGTCCGAGCCGCTCTTCGACATTTTCCAGCAAACCGATCATACCTATGGTCGGCGTGGGGTAAACCGGCTCGGTGCGGTCGCCCGTTTGCGTTTGGTTGTAAAAGCTCACATTACCTCCCGTAACAGGCGTGTTGAATTTGCGGCAGGCATCCCCCATCCCCTGTACTGCTCTCACAAATTGCCAATACACCTCGGGATTGTAGGGGTTGCCAAAATTCAGGCAGTTGGTTACGGCCAGAGGCTCGGCGCCCGTGCAAGCCAGGTTGCGGGCAGCTTCTGCCACGGCCATCATGGCTCCGGCATAAGGGTCGGCAAACACATAAGCCGGATTGCAATCGGTGGTCATGGCCAGCGCCTTATCCGTACCCTTGATGCGCACGATGGCCGCATCGGAGGGGTCTTGCTGAGCAACGGTATTCGTCCGAACCATGGAGTCGTACTGCTCGTAAATCCAGCGTCTTGAAACCAGGTTGGGCGAGGCCGCAAGGCGGCGGGCAACAGCTGTCAGATCCTGTGGCTCGGGGATTTGACTTTCGTCAAATGCTTCTATTTTTTTGAGGTAGGCCGGTTCGCTGTACTCGCGTTCGTAAACCGGCGCCCCCCCGCCCAGTACCAGAGAATCGGCGGGCACTTCGGCAACCTTAATGCCCTGGTGGAAAAACTCCAGGATGCCGGTATCGGTTACTTCGCCTATTTGAGCGCATTCCAAATCCCATTTTTCGAACACTTTCAGCACTTCTTCTTCGCGACCCTTCTCCACCACCACCAACATGCGCTCCTGACTTTCGGACAGCAGCATCTCAAAGGGCTTCATATTTTCCTGGCGGGTGGGTACTTCATCGAGTTGAATGCGCATGCCCGTGCCGCTCTTGGCGCTCATTTCGGAGGTCGAACAGGTGATGCCGGCAGCCCCCATGTCCTGCATGCCCACCACGGCTCCGGTGCGAATGGCTTCGAGCGAGGCCTCCAAAAGGAGCTTTTCCTGGAAGGGATCGCCAACCTGCACGGAGGGCAGGTCTTCTGCCGAGTCTTCGGTCAGATCGGCCGAAGCAAAAGTAGCGCCGTGAATGCCATCCTTACCCGTGCGGGAGCCGACGATGAAGACCGGATTGCCCGGGCCGTCGGCACAGGCAGAGACCGTCTCGCCCACTTTGACCAAACCTACCGACATGGCGTTCACCAGAATATTTTGGTTGTAACAGGGATGGAAGAATGTCTCACCACCCACCGTAGGCACCCCAAAGCAATTGCCGTAATCGCCTATGCCACGCACCACACCTCTGAGCAAATGCTTGGTGTGATGCCTGCTCAAATCTCCAAAGCGCAGGGAGTTGAGAGCCGCAATGGGACGCGCCCCCATGGTAAAAATATCGCGATGGATGCCTCCCACGCCCGTAGCCGCTCCCTGATAAGGCTCAATGGCCGAAGGGTGGTTGTGGGATTCTATCTTAAAAGCACAGGCCAGACCATCGCCTATGTCCACCAAACCGGCGTTTTCTTCGCCGGCCCCCACCAGCAGACGACCACCCTCGCGCGGCAAAGTCTTCAACCAACGAATGGAGTTTTTATACGAGCAATGCTCCGACCACATCACGGAGTACATGCTCAGTTCCGTAAAATTCACGGGGCGCCCCATAAAATCGAGCATCCTCTCGTATTCCTCCTCAGACAAGCCCAGTTTTTGAGCAGTCTCCAGATCGGCAAGTTGTTCTGTGTAAGAATCCATAGAAGGCTGGCTGTGAATGTGAAGCACAAAGATAAAGGTTTTTTGATTTAGACCGGGCCCGCCAATTCCCCCGATTCCACCAATTCCCCCGATTCCGCCAACCCTCACTGACAAAAATCATTTTTAAAAACCACCGGACACTTTACCTTTGCGGTAATCCAACAGCAGATGCGTCCATTCATCGCCATATTGCTCGCCCTTCTTTTGCTGGCTACGGCCTGGCAGGACCTGCTGCTCTATGCCACTTTCAAAATCGAACAAAACCACCTGGCCCAAACGGTCTGTCAAAACAAAACGAAACCCCAGCTCGATTGCAAAGCCTCCTGCTACTTCAAAACCGAGCTCAAAAAACAACACGAGCAGGAGGAAAAAAAGCCTTACGCCCCTTCTTCTCCAACCAAAGAAAAAGCGCCCTTCCACATGCCAAAACAAGAGGCGCTGCGCGTAAAAAACGAATTCGCCCTGCAAAAGCGGGCCATACGCATTCCTCGAAAAACTTCCCTGCCTCCCTCTCCATTTTTGCAGGGCGTCTTTAAGCCTCCTT
This sequence comes from Saprospiraceae bacterium, assembly GCA_015494245.1. Lineage (GTDB taxonomy): Bacteria > Bacteroidota > Bacteroidia > Chitinophagales > Saprospiraceae > WGBN01. The sequence goes on from WGBN01000452.1 coordinate 4,042, forward strand.
CCTCAAGTTGTTGAATCTCTACATGGCGGCATCTTCCCTTTTGAAACAGCCGGCAGCAGCCGGATAAAAGGGAATGAATGTTTTGCACTGCGTGTTCGAAATGAGAACATGCCGAATGATTTGGCCATGTCTCATACCGAATGAGTAAGGGTTCTATTGATAGCACCGCCCGGTCTGGTGCTATGAGGTCAATGGCCTTTTACACCACGACCGGCGGTTGACTATGCGAGCAAACCCTGCAACTGAGAAGCTCACATCATTTGCCGAAAGGCAATAAAACAAACAAAAAATCATGAAACAGAGAAGTCAACATACTACGAGGTACCTTTCTCTCAAAAGGAGCGCCAACATTTTTTTCACATTCCTGTTGCTGCTTTTAGGCAGCTACGCACATGCCCGGCAGCTCGTCATCACCGATGCTCAAAACGGGCATGCGATAGCCGATGTTTTTTATACTTACGGGACACAACAAGGCTTATCCGACGCAGACGGCATCATCGAAATTGCGTACCAAAAGGGCACGGACTTGCAGCTCACGCATCTGGCTTACCAACCTCTGCTACTCAAAGACAAAGAGGTGCAAAAGGCTCTGGAATCAGGCCACATTGAGCTGACTCAAAAAGCTTACACATTAGAACCGGTAGCAATCATACAATTGCGGCCAAACACGGGTAACACACAACAACAAAACCTTGGCTACGTCCACCAAATGACGCCCGATGCGGGTTCTTATCTCGGGCAATTGCCTGGCATTTCTACCGTCAAAAAGGGCGCTTCCTATGGTTTTGATCCGGTACTGAGAGGCTTCCAAAAAGAGCGCCTGCTCGTCCTCATAGATGGCGTGCAAAGCGCTCACGAAGCCTGCCCCAACCGCATGGACCCTCCGGCCAGCCAGGTCGCTTTGAATAGCATGAGCAGTGTTGACATTCAAAAAGGGCCTTACTCCCTGCGCTACGGCATGGCCTTTGGCGGACTGATCAATTTCACTTCCGTAAAACCCCGTTTCACGCCCGCACTCAAGGGGCTGGGCCGACTGTCGGTCGGTTATGAGAGCAATCTGGGCGCCTTTCGCAGCGAAGGCATGGCGGGCATCACGGCCCGGGCTTATGATTTTCGCCTCTTCGGCGCCTATGCCCAAGGGCATGACTACACGGATGGAGAAGGCATGCTCATCCCTGCCGATTTCAATCGCCTCAATCTCGGAGCCCGCCTTGCCGTAAAGGCAGGTAAAAGGCAAATACTCACCTTCTCAGCCGATCACAACCGCTCCGAAGATGTGGATTTTGCAGCCTTGCCCATGGATTTGCGCAAAGACCACACCTGGCTGCTGAAAGCCACGCACCGCGTACAAATACAGCAAAAGC
>WGBN01000453.1 GCA_015494245.1 Saprospiraceae bacterium
GTAATTGCCCTTACGGCAAACCAGTAATCTTCCGAAGGGTCTCCGCTGACGGTAGGTATGCCGATCTGCGTGTCCGTACTCGTGCCAACGACTTCCATGTACTTATCACCGAGTTGAAACAGCTCATAAGCCACGGCGCCGGGCACTTCCTGCCAGCTCAGGAAGATGCTGTCGGGGCAGGCCTGCGTGACCTGCAACTGCTCGGGAACGCCTATGATGCTGAACACCTCGCTCACATCGGTCTCGCCATTGCGCGTGATGCGAATCATGGCTTTGCCGCTCACCTCATTGGGCACCACCCAGTCGTACATGCGCAGGCCGCTGTTTACGATAGCTATTGCGCTCCACACCTGGCCACTGTCTATGGAGTACTCCAGGGTGAAATCCCCCAAATCCCCATAAGCATCCCAGTGCAAACGCTGTTGACTGCCCGGGGCAAAGCCCTCGCCTCCGTTGGGGTAAGTCAATTCGGGCACGGAAGTGATAAAATCCCAGCTGATGTAAAAGAGCTGGGGCCCTTCGGGCACGGCGGTGCCGCTGATGGAAAGCGTCCAGTTGCCCGCCGGAGGATCGAGCAAGACCACCTGCTCCATGTTGTTGAGGTGGTCTTCGCCGGCTGTAGCCGGCTGGCTCAGGCTGTTGGCATTGGGCGTAGGGTCTAAGACGTAAGGCAGGTGGGTACTTCCATCCTGCCCCGTGACGACCAAATCCAGATCGTTGATCAGCGCTACAGAGGCGTTGGGCATGGCAGGAGGGTCGGCCCAATAGATCATGAGCTTGACCTGAGAAAGGCCGGCCGGGATGTTCAAACTAAAGTCGTACTGGCCTCCCTGATCCACTTCTGCCGAGGCATAGCGCCCTTCCTCCAGCGCGCGCAGGGCACGCAGGGCATTCACCTGGCCCCAGCCAAATTGGAAATCGGGCCCTTCGTTGCCGCGATCGGTAGCCGTGTTGAGCAAAATGGTTTTTAGCAGCGCCGCCGGAGCGGTTTGGCCTCCGTTCCAATCGCGGTAGGCCTGGTGCAGGCAGGCCAAAACCCCTGCGATGCCGGGAGAAGCCCCTGAAGTGCCGCCAAATTCGCTGTACTGATTGTTGGGATCGGTGGAAAAATGCCCCGCACCATTAGCGGCTATGTCGGGTTTGATGCGTCCGTCATAAGCAGGCCCCCGGCTGGAGCTGTAAACCAGGTTTCCGTTTTGTTGAAGGTTGGCTGTAGCAATGACATTTTTGCCCTGCTTATGCCCCCCTGTGATGTTTCCCCACTGCGAGCCGGCGCCATAGTCGCAATTGCTTCCGTTGGAGTTGCCGGCAGAAAAGACGTGCATAAAGGTCGGATAGTCGTACATGTGTTCATCCACCGTATTGGTGATGGCCGTATAACCGGCATTGCAGCCGTTGCTGTACGAGGAGTTGGTGACCAAAACGCCATTGTTGAGGTGCAGGTCGAGGGTGTTGTCCAAAAAATCTGCCTGATATGGAATGGCATACACATCGGCTCCCGGCGCCATGCCCTTCATGTAGGGGTCCAGGTTGCCGGCACCGGTCAGGATACCTGCCACGCCATCGCCATGCGTGCCATCGCCTCCGGTGAAAGTGCCATTGGTCAGGCGCCCCTGAAAGTCAATATGCGGGCCGAGGGGGCCGTCATCGCGCACCAAAACGCCCACGCCACTGCCATCGAAATGATACGAGTCGGGCAACAGTCCATTGACCGCATTGGCGCGGTGCAAGGCCCGCCCCCGCGTGTCTTCCGGCTCGCCCTTTTCGGGCTCGGGTTCTATCCAGCTGATGTAGGGCCATTGCGGCAGAGCAGCCAGCTTAGACACGGGCAGTTGCACGCGCCAAAGCCGTCCCTGATGTGCTTCCACGGCAATGCCGTCGCTTTCCAGATAGGCCTGCACCCGTTCTTCTGCCAGGTCTTTTTGCGCCATGAGCAGGACCACCACCCTTCCGGTTTCGGACTCCAAAGCATCATCGAGGCGCGGGTCCCATTTGGCGAAAGCCGGAACAGGCATCACCGAACGTATGCCCAAGCTCTGCAAAGTTGCCGAAGAAATCCCCGCGGGAAGGTTCGCATTCCAGCTTCGGTTGCCGATATAATCCAGCAACTTCACATCTGCCTCAGCCACGCGGCGGCGTTGGGCAGCATCCGGCATTTCGTAAAACTGCACCAGCATGTAGAGCCGGCCTTCCAATTCACTGCTGCTGCTCACGGGCAGGCTTTCAAAACGCGCCGCATTTTCGGCCATAGGCAAGACGCCCGTTCGGAGAACGAGATCGTAGTCCTCCGCATTTTGAGCTGTAAGAGATGGCCTTGCGGCAAATGAAAAAAGCAGCAGGAACAAACTGCCAGTCAGCACAGAAGGGTAAGAGAAACGCATATAACAGGGGTTTACAATCAAAGAGAAAATCTCCCAAATATATAAAATATTCTACCTTTGAGCAGCTAATTTCAGGTATAGAGCACAAAAAGAATGGTCATGGCAACGACAGAAAAGGAAAAACTCCTCCGGACACTCCCGCAAATCGGCTGTTTA
>WGBN01000454.1 GCA_015494245.1 Saprospiraceae bacterium
AAAAGGTTTAAACCAGATCAACTTGATAGCTTGGTTTCTGATGAAGGCAGGCAGTAAAAAACTTAATGAACCATTACTTTACGTAAAATTACTGTAAACCGTAAACTGTAAACCATAAACAGTAAACTACAAATAATATTTCCTCCTCAACCAAAACGCCACCCTTACCAGAAGAATGAGTGCCGGCACTTCTACCAGTGGTCCTATGACGCCGGCAAAAGCTTCACCGGAATTCAGGCCGAAGATGGCGATGGCTACGGCTATGGCCAGCTCAAAATTGTTGCCGGCAGCGGTGAAGGCGATGGCCGCTGTTTTGTCGTATTCGGCGCCCAGGGCCTTGCTGATGAGGAAGCCGATGAAGAACATGATGGTAAAATAGAGCAGCAGCGGTACGGCAATGATGAGCACGTCTTTGGGGATGCTGACGATCAACTCGCCCTTGAGGGAAAACATGAGGACGATGGTCAACAGCAGTGCTATCAGCGTTATGGGCGATATGGCAGGGATGAACTTTTGCATGTACCAGTCTTCCCCCTTTTGCTTGACGAGTATCAGGCGGCTGAGAAAGCCCAGCAGGAAAGGGATGCCGAGATAGACCAACACGCTCTTGGCAATGGTGGCGATGGAAATGTCCACAATGGCGCCTTCAAAGCCGAAGTAGGGGGGGAGAATGGTGATGAAAATCCAGGCATAAAAGCTGTAGGCAAAAACCTGGAAAATGCTGTTGAGAGCGACCAGTGCGGCTCCGTATTCGCTGCTGCCTTCGGCCAGGTCATTCCAGACGAGCACCATGGCGATGCAGCGGGCCAGGCCTATCAAAATGAGGCCCGTCATGTACTCGGGATAATCTCTGAGGAAAGTAATAGCCAGCAAGAACATGAGCACGGGGCCAAGTATCCAATTCAATAAAATGGAGAGGCTGAGTATCTTGATGTTGCGAAAAACTTTGGGCAACAATGCGTAATTGACCTTGGCAAGGGGCGGGTACATCATCAAAATCAAACCTATGGCAATGGGGATGTTGGTGGTGCCGCTGCTCATAGAATCAATGAGCTTCGGAATGCCGGGGAAAAAGTAGCCCAGCGCAACTCCGCATAGCATAGCGAGAAAAATCCACAAAGTGAGATAGCGGTTGAGAAAACTCAGTTTTTTTCTGGTGGTCATTCTGATCAGTTGTTTTGTGAGGCAAAAGTAAATATTTTTCCAATGGAGACAAGTGGCCAAAAACTTAATGAACCATTGTCTATGCAATTAATGGTTTTTTTAGAAAACCCTAAGTAGTTACCTTTACAGCCCTTACGGCATGAAAAATATTTACTTATGGAGCGTGTTCAGATAGAGTTACCCATTCTCTTGCCCGATATTTTGGACGAGAAAGATCGCTGTATTCAGCGTTTGATAGAGTATTTGCGGGGGCGGCCCGGAATTGAGAAGGTACACGTAAAGGAGGGGCATCCTGCCAGGCTTTGTATTCACTATCGGTCGGATATCATTTCTTTGAAGCAGGTAAAAGCTTTGGCGCAGCAGAGCGGGGCAGAGGTAACGCAGCGCTTTAGGCATCGGCTGTTGCAGGTGAAGAACATCAGGCATCAGCGCCATGCACGCAGGGTAGAGGAGGCTTTGCGGAAATTGAAAGGTGTTGTAGAGGTTGCAGTCTCTGCTACGGGCGTAATCAGGCTGGAGTGGGATACGGAGCAAACGAGTGAGACTCAGATCCTTCGGGCTATAGAAAAGCAGGGCTTAAAGGTAGCTGGGTCAATGGAGGAGAGCAAGGAAAAAGAGCATGAGGGTGAAAAACACGACCACGCTCATGGCGGTTTTCTCGGGGAGAATACGGAATTGTATTTTGCCATTGGGAGTGGCATCTTTTGGCTTTTGGGGTTGGTTCTTTCCTTTGTCGCTGTGCCGCCCTGGTTGCCCATTGCGCTTTTTGTGGTAGCCATTTTTCTGGGAGGTTATTTTACCTTGCTGGAAGCTGTGGAGACCATTCGGAAGGGAAAGTTTGAGATTGATTTTTTGATGCTGGTAGCAGCTGCAGGTGCAGCGGCTTTGGGAAAGTGGGAAGAGGGGGCTTTGCTTTTGTTTTTGTTTAGCCTGGGGCACGCTCTGGAGGCCTATGCCATGAACAAGGCCCGCAAATCCATTGCTGCTCTATCGGATTTGGCACCGGATGTAGCTCTTGTCAGACGTGGGGGAAAAGAAATAGAGGTGTCGGTAGAAGAGCTCAAAAAGGGAGATGTTATTGTAGTAAAACCCCATACGAAAATTGCAGCCGATGGCGTGGTTGTCAGCGGATCGGGCGATGTGAATCAGGCCCCCATCACGGGTGAGAGCATGCCGGTGGATAAAGTGGCTGTGAAAAATCCCGATGCCGATTATGAGCTGGAAAAACTACCTCAACAGAACAGAGTTTTTGCAGGAACGATCAATGGCAGTAAAGCCCTGGAGGTGAAAGTTCTCAGAACGGTTAAGGACAGTACGCTGTCTCGGATGATAGAACTGGTCAGAGAGGCTGAAACCCAGAAGTCTCCCACGCAGCATTTGACGGATCAATTTGAGCGGTATTTCGTTCCGGCAGTTTTGATTTTGGTGCTCCTTTTATTATTTGCTTTTGTCGTTTTGGATGAAACTTTCGCGGAGAGCTTTTACAGGGCTATGGCGGTTTTGGTAGCGGCTTCGCCCTGTGCTCTGGCCATTTCTACGCCCAGCGCTGTTTTGGCGGGTGTAGCGCGGGCAGCACGCCAGGGTGTTTTGGTAAAAGGGGGGCGCCCTTTGGAAGACTTAGGCTCGCTAATAGCTGTGGCTTTTGATAAAACCGGTACTCTTACGGAAGGAAGGCCTAAATTAACCCACGTCATTCCCTTTGATGGCTTGAGCAAAGAGGACTTGCTTACAGTAGCTATAGCCGTAGAAAAATTGAGCGATCATCCTCTTGCCGCGGCCATTGTAGAGGGAGCAGAGGAATTGTTGGGTAAAAGTTCAAACATCCCAAAGGCACAGGATATGGAAGCACTGACGGCCAGGGGCGTGAAGGCAGTCTTTGAGGGAAGCATCGTTTACATAGGAAACCGCCGGCTCTTTGAAGAGCTCACGGGTCAGGCTGTTCCTGAAGAAATAGCCCAAAAAATGGCTGAACTCGAAGAGAAAGGAAATACCGCTATGATCGTTCATCGCGATGGCCGGTATCTCGGAATTATTGCAGTTATGGACTTGCCGCGCAAAGGCGTTAAGGCAACCTTGCAGGCCCTTAAAAAAATCGGCATTCGCCGCATGATTATGTTGACGGGAGACAACCAGCGTGTGGCCAATGCCATTGCAAAAATGATAGGAATTACAGATCCCATGGGCGATTTGCTGCCCGAAGACAAGGTGGCGGCCATTGAAAAGCTAAAAGCCGAAGAAGGCAAAGTCGCTATGGTAGGAGATGGTGTAAATGACGCACCTGCCATGGCCAAAAGTACGGTAGGTATAGCCATGGGTGCTGCCGGCTCTGACCTGGCCCTCGAAACTGCAGACGTGGCCCTGATGGCAGATAAATTGGATAATCTGCCCTTTGCCATAGGGCTGAGCCGCAAAGCAAGAGGCATCATTCGCCAGAATCTTTGGATTAGTCTTGGAGTGGTAGCGGTGCTTATACCTTTGACTATGATGAATCGGGTAGGTATTGGCTCTGCCGTTATCTTCCACGAAGGTTCGACCCTGGTTGTAGTCTTTAATGCTCTGCGTTTACTGGCTTATAAAAAGAAATGGGTGTAAAGTAAAGCGGTTTCCAGGCGACACAAGCCCCCCAAATCCCTAATCGGGTATGGCTTTTCTTGACCTCTTAAGGTTGGGAGCTATTCCGCTGGAATAGTTTTTGCTACATTTGCCGAAAGGCTTGTCTTGAGCCTGCCGAAAGGCTTGTCTTGAGCAGTATGCTGAGCGCGGGCAGCCAAGTGCGTAGGCCAGTCGAAGCATTTGCCGAAAGGCTTAATAACAAACCTAAATACAATGAACAAAATTCTACTTTTCCTTTTTGCCTTTTCCCTTTTTTCATGGGCTCAGGGGCAAAATCCGTTGCAGATTCCGCCCACTTTGAGCGGGACGGAGATTGAACTCAATTTGCAGCCGGGCAGCGTGCAGTTTTATGGAGGTGAAGCCACGGCAACCATGGGGGCCAATGGCGATATCCTCGGGCCGACCTTGATTTTGCAACAGGGCGATTTCGTGCAATTTACCGTGAACAACCAGCTCGAAGATACTACGACTTTGCACTGGCACGGGATGCATGTCTCTGCCGAAAATGATGGAGGGCCGCATACGACCATACCTCCGGGCACGAGCTGGACGCCCTCTTTTACCATCCTGGACAAGGCCGCTACCTATTGGTATCACCCGCACTTGCACAAGAAGACTGACAAGCACGTCTCCAAGGGCATAGCGGGGCTGATTCTTGTCAAGGATACAGAGGAAGCGCAGTTGCCGCTGCCGCGCACTTATGGCGTTGATGATTTTCCGTTGGTGATTCAGACCAAGGACTTTGATGCCAACAACCAAATTGTGGTGCATTCCAACTCCGATGATGTCGTTATGGTCAATGCAACGCTGGACCCCTTTCTTTCGGTGCCTGCTCAGGTGGTGCGCTTCAGGGTGCTGAACGGCTCCTCTCAGCGGGTGTTTAATCTGGGTTTGAGCAACAACCAGGCTTTCTATCAGATCGCCTCCGATGGTGGTCTGCTGGCCGAACCTTATGAAACTACGCGCCTCAGGTTGGGGCCGGGTGAACGGGCTGAGTTGCTGGTTGATTTTTCCGGCATGGAAGGTCAGGTACCTTATCTGAAGAGCTATGCCTCCGAGTTGCCCAACGGCTTTTATGGCGCAACTTACCCGGGTATGGGGCCCGGCTTACAGATGACGGGTTATAATCCAAATCCTC
>WGBN01000455.1 GCA_015494245.1 Saprospiraceae bacterium
GGACAACCCGCCGCCGCTATTGGCGGAGTCTATAAAATGGCAGCCATCCGCAAAAAAGGCGGTGACTGGCAAGCGCGCATCAAATTATCCGAAAATCCCGAAAAAATTTCGCATCCCGGACAATTGCAGGTACGGCGCTTCTACGAAAACGACATCCCCATAGGCGACCTGCTCTACGACGAACTCCACGGCCCCGACCAAGCGCAGGCCTTCGGGCAAAAATGGGACAAAGGCCGCGACCTGCTCCAAGCCCTGCTCATCAACGGCAAGCGCGTGCAGCCTCCCAAAAAACTCAGTGACATCCGCGCCTTCTCCATGCGTGAACGCCAACGCTTCCTGCAAAAATGGAATGGCAAAACCTACCCTGCCAAAGAAGAAAAGGGCTTCGCAGAACGCAAAAACGAACTCATCCGAAAATTGTCCGTACAGCAAAATCACGCAGCCAAAAACGGCGTTCAAACGACATCTGCCCCCCTTTCTTAAAAAACAAACGATATGCACAACTGCCCCATCTCCCTCACCGTAGATTGTGTCATCTTTGGCTACGACAGCCACCGGCGCGAACTCAAGGCCCTGCTCATACAGCGAAAAAATGCGCCCTATCGAAACTATTGGGCCCTGCCCGGCGGCTTCGTCGAAAAGCAGGAAGCCCTCGAAGAAGCCGCCCTGCGCGAACTGGAAGAAGAGACTTCCGTCAAAAATGTATTCATCGAACAGCTCTACACCTTCGGCAGTCCCCAACGCGACCCCCGCGGCCGGGTCGTCAGCGTTGCCTATTTTGCCCTCGTCAACCTCGAAGAACACCCCATTCACGCAGATTCCGACGCCCAACAAGCCGCCTGGTTTCGCATTGACCAACTGCCACCCCTCGCCTTCGACCATGCCGACATCATCCAAATGGCCATCACGCGCCTGCGCAACAAAGTGCGCTACCAACCCATAGGCTTCGAACTGCTGCCCGAACAGTTCACCCTCGGCCAGCTCCAGGCCCTCTACGAAACCGTACTCGGCCTGCCCCTCAACAAACGCAATTTCCGCACCCGCATCCTCAAACTCAACATACTCGAAGAAGTCGGAAAACAACAAGGCGTAGCCCATCGCCCCGCCACCCTCTATCGCTTCAACAAAGAAAAATACCGCGCCCTCGAAAGAGAAAACTATCCCAACCTGCTCAAACGGGGGCTCGACTTCGAAATTTAATGTATGTTTGACCCAAAAAACAAAAATGTCCGACCTCAGAACATCCATGAGACTCTCCCTGCTCCTCACCCTCCTTGCAATCCTCTTGTTGCCGGCTTGCCAAGATGAGCCCCCGCAACCGCCCCACAAGCCTGAAAGCATCTCCGACTACAGCAGCTCTCCCTACCCCTGGGGATACATAGACAAAACCGGCCGGCTCGTCATCCCCTATCGCTTCGACGACTGCCGCAATTTTCGCGAAGGCCGCGCTCTGGTGCGCATAGCAGATCGCTGGGGCTTCATTCGCAAAGACGGCAGTTTCCTGCAAAAACCCGCCTGGATTGCCGCCCGCGATTTCAGCGAAGGCCTGGCCTCCGTGCGCAACGAACAGGGCCTCGAAGGCTACATAGACACCACCGGCAAAATCGCCATCCCCCTGCAATTCGACGAGGCCCGCCCCTTCCACGAAGGCCTGGCCGCAGCGCGCTCCGGAGAGCTCTTCGGATACATAGACAAAACCGGCAAGTGGATTGTCAAACCCCGCTTCGCCAAAGCCTCCCCCTTTCAACAAGGCCTGGCCGTCGTCAAAGAAAACGACGCCTACGGCCTCATCAATGCCAAAGGAGAAACAGTACTTCCGCCCGAATATCAGCGCATTCTTCTGCCCAAAGCAGAAGCAGATGGCAGGCCTCCGGAACCCTCGCTCATCACCGTAAAAAAACAAGGAAAGTACGGATTTACCAACAGGCATGGAAAAACAATTATCCCACCTCGATACGCCAAAGCTTCCCCTTTTCAGCAGGGACGGGCTGCGGCCAAAGACGCCGGCAGCAAAAAATACGGCCTCATCAACACCTCCGGAGACTGGATTGTTAAGCCACAATACGATGGCCTGCAATACGCCGGTTACAAGCGGTGGATTTTCCGGAAGGACGGCCTCTTTGGCCTCATAGATGCCGATGGCCGGGAAATTTTACCCGCCCGGTACGACCAGCTCTATGCCTTTTCAGACGGCCTGGCCCCCTTCAGCAAAGACCACCTCTGGAGCTACGTGGACACCTCCGGCCAGGCGCTCAGCGAACCCCAATTCGGACTGGCCTGGGCCTTTCACGAAGGCTATGCCCGCGTGGGCTTTTACGAGGGCATCGGCTGCATTGATACCGAAGGCGAGGTCGTCATCACCCCCGATTTTCGCGAGCTGCGCGACTTCTCCGAAGGCCTGGCCCGCGTTCAAAAGTTTTAAAACATGGCTTTCGCCAAATAAAATAAATGCCATGAAAGCACTCTTACTGGTTGACCTGCAAAACGACTTTCTCCCGGGCGGAGCCCTGCCCGTACCTCAAGGCGACGAAGTCATCCCCGTCGCCAACCGCCTGATGGAAAAATTCGAACTCGTCATCGCCACCAAAGACTGGCATCCCGCCAACCACCAAAGCTTCGCCGCCATGCACGCCATGCGCAAGCCCGGCGATGTCATCCAACTCCACGGCCTCAGCCAGGTGCTCTGGCCCATACACTGCGTACAAGGCTCACACGGAGCTGCATTTGCCTGCCCCGAAGGCAGGCAGGCCGAAAGGCTAAATACAAACAAAATACAACAAATCACCTACAAAGGCACTCATCCGGAAGTGGACAGCTACAGCGGCTTCTTCGACAACGGCCAACGCACCAATACCGGCTTAGACGACTACCTGCGCGTCAAGAAAGTAGAAGAGCTCTACATCATGGGCCTGGCAACTGACTACTGCGTCAAATACACCACCCTCGATGCCCTCAAACTCAGCTACCGCTGCTTCCTCATCACCGACGGCTGCCGCGGCGTCAACCTGCAGGCAGACGACAGCGAAAAGGCCATCCGGGAAATGCAACAAAAAGGCGCCACCCTCATCACCTCCGACCAAGTTGTATGAAAACCAAATTGACAATTTGCTGACCTTTTTGTGTTTTTTCCAGCCAAGAGCACGAAAAAGCTCATATATTTGGGCCAAATGCTTCATGCCCTATAATGGCCAACAGCCCGTGTTGCAGGCATTTTCTTCTCCGCCACAAACCACCCTTAAACACACATTTGCTTCACCTTAAAACTCCTGAAAATGAAAAAAGCAATACCAACATTAACACTAATCTTTCTTTTTATCGCTCTGTGCATGGCGCAAACGCCGGAGGTAGAACTGGATTTTGCCAGCATTCCCAATCAGTATCCAGAGGGGCTTGAGCAGCCTATAGAGATGGAAAGCTATCTGGTGTCTTAC
>WGBN01000456.1 GCA_015494245.1 Saprospiraceae bacterium
CACACCTACTCATGCAAAACCAAAATCGGCACCTCCGCCCGCAAAACCATAGCGCGGCTTTGGCTCTCGTGGAAGAGCCTTTCCCAGAAGGAGCGCTTTACGGTAGCCATGATGAGCAGGTCGGCATCGTACTCCTGGGCGAAGGTGTTGAGAGCGCCGATGACGTCTTTGCTTTCCAGGATGTGAAATTTGAGGGGGAATTCTTTTTCGCCTTCCATGAAGAACTGCTTCATTTCGTCCATGCTGATTTGCCGCTTTTTGGCTTCCGTATTGACGTGTACCACATGGATGATGGCGTTTTCTATGGGTAGCAACTGCATGAGATTGCGGATGCTCTCCATGTCTTTTTCTTTGAGCACTGTGGCAAAGACCATGAGCTTGATGTGCTCTAAGTGCCTGCCTTCCGGCAAAACCAGAACGGGGATATCTGCTTTTTGAACGACTTCTGCTGTTACCGTACCCAGCCATTGTTCGAGGGTGCTGTGTTTTTTTCGGGTACCCATGGCGATCATGTCGCATTCGAATTCGTTGGCGAGGCGGATGATGGCTGCGGCGGGCACGCCAATTTCGATTTTTGTTTCGATTTCGGGCATGGGTTTGAGCTGGTCTTTGAGCAACTGCCTTGTGGAATTGACCAGGTTTTCCAATACGGTTTTGGCGACCTCTAACTTTTCTTCTGTGGCCTTGGCGGAGAGCACGGGCAGGTCCATGGGTTCATACTCCGGATAGATGACGTGCAGCACCGTTACTTTGGCCTTGCGTTGGGAGGCCAGATGCAGCGTGGAGATGAGGGCATCCTGAGAGGCTTCCGAGAAATCTGTCGGGAAAAGCAGATGTTCAGTCGTTTTCATGGATTGGGATGGTTTGTTCGTTATCTGTTTCTCTTTCGGAGGGGTATTGGTCTTCTCCAAAGATTCTGTCGAGATCTTTGCGATCAACCACTTCCTTTTCGAGCAGGAGTTTGGCCAGTTCGAGCATTTGGTCCATGTGTTCTCTGAGTACCTGTTTGGTGCGTTCGTAGGCGCTTTGTACGAGGGCGCGCACTTTTTGGTCTATGAGTTGAGCCGTGGCTTCGCTATAAGGCTTTTGCAGCGATTGGGAGTATTCGCCGGTGGAGTCGTAATAGCTGAGGTTGCCCAGCTCTTTGTCGAAGCCGTAATAGGCGACCATGGTATAGGCCTGCTTGGTAACCTTTTCGAGGTCATCCAGCGCTCCTGAAGAGATTTCGCCAAAGACCAGTTCTTCGGCAGCCCGCCCGCCGAGGGCCGTGCAGAGGCGGTCCATGAACTGAGATTCCGTATAGATGTTGTGCTCTTCGGGCAGGTACCAGGCAGCGCCCAGCGAGCGCCCGCGCGGCACGATGCTCACCTTCAGCAGTCTGTCTGCGTGCTTGAGGTAGCGGCTGACGGTGGCGTGGCCCGCCTCGTGATGAGCGACGATGTTTTTTTCCTTTTCGGAAACGATTTTGTTTTTCTTTTCCAGGCCTGCCACTACGCGGTCAATGGCGTCGTAGAAATCCTGCATGGCGACCTTGTCTTTGTTTTTCCGGGCGGCGATGAGGGCTGCTTCGTTGCAGATGTTGGCAATGTCGGCGCCGGTAAATCCGGGCGTGTGGGCAGCCAGGGTCTCCAGGTCTATGTCGTCAGCCAGTTTGAGCTTGCGCATGTGTACCTGGAAGATGGCCTTGCGCTCCGTAAAAGTCGGCAGGTCGAGGTAGATGTGGCGGTCAAAGCGGCCCGGCCGCAAGAGGGCGCGGTCGAGGATATCCATGCGGTTGGTCGCTGCGATGACGATGACGCCCGTGTTGTTTTCAAAGCCGTCCATTTCGGTCAGCAATTGGTTGAGGGTGCTTTCGCGCTCGTCGTTGGGCTGCATGGAAAAAGCCTTGCTGCGCGAGCGGCCGATGGCGTCAATTTCGTCTATGAAGATGATGCTCGGGGCTTTGTCTTTGGCCTTCTTAAACAGGTCGCGTACCCGCGAGGCGCCTACGCCCACGAACATCTCCACAAACTCGGAACCCGAAATGGAAAAGAAAGGCACTTTAGCTTCTCCTGCCACAGCCTTGGCCAGCAGCGTTTTGCCCGTACCCGGAGGGCCTACCAGGATGACGCCCTTGGGGATCTTGGCCCCGAGTCGCGTATAGCGCTGGGGATTTTTCAGGAAATCCACAATTTCTTTGACTTCCAACTTGGCTTCTTCCAGCCCGGCCACGTCCTCGAAGGTAACGTTGCTGCGCTGGTCGCTGTCGAACAGCTGGGCTTTGGATTTGCCGAAGTCGAAGGGGTTCATACCGCCTCTCATGCCACCACTGGCTCGTCTCAGGATGAGCATCCAAATGCCTATGATGATGACAAAGGGCAACACCCACGAAAGTACATTGCCTACCCAGTCAACGCGCTCTTCATAGGAGATGGGGATGGGGTCTAAGTGCAGTTCTTCACGGGCCTTTTCCAGCTTGTTTTCAAAGCTTTCCACCGAGCCTATGTTGAAGAAGTATTGCGGGCCGGGATGTCCCTTGGGTATTTTTTCATAAAAGCCCTGTCCCAGTTTTTCGGGTTTGATGTAGATCTCGGCTTTTTCTTTATTTACGACCACGATCTGCTCCACGTCGCCCGGAGCGAGCATTTCCTTTTTAAACTCCGTCCAGTTGGTTTCTTTGGGCATATTGCTGAGGCCACCCATGGAAAACCACTGTGCCACTAAGAGGAAGACAATGATCAAATACACCCACCCCCATTTGCCGAAAGGCGAAGTGGGCGTAGTCTTTTCCGGTTTCTTGTTCTCTTTGTTTGCCATAAGCTGTCTTTCTGGTACGGGCCGGAGCCATCTTGCTGCGAGGCATCTTCCGGCGGCGAATACCTCTCTTTTTAAAACGATTGTCTATTTAAAAGGTTGCTCTTCGCCGAGGAAGAGCGAGCGTTTTATTTTACGCCTTTCGGCAAATTGAACCCGCAACTCGCGCTCGATATGCTCCAGGGCTTCCGCGGGCTCATCTGTAACGCAAAACAATTCCAGGTCTTTGGCGGAGATGGTGCCTTCGCGGGCGAGGCGTTTTGTGTGCTCCAGCAAATGGGCGTAATAGTCTTTGCCCATGACGACAACGGGGAAGTCGCTGATGATATGAGTCTGCATCAGGGTCAGCGTTTCGAAGAGTTCATCCAGGGTGCCAAAACCTCCCGGAAAGACTATGAAGGCGTAGGAATACTTCAACAACAACACTTTGCGCACGAAGAAATGCTCAAAAGTGATGTGGGTGTGGAGGTAGGGGTTGGGCTCCTGCTCGTGGGGCAGGCGAATGTTGCAGCCCACCGATCTTCCCCCGTTTTCATAAGCCCCTCGGTTGGCGGCTTCCATGATACCCGGCCCGGCTCCCGTCATGACGGTAAAGCCCATGTCTGCTATGCCGGCTCCGATTTCGCGGGCTTTTTGGTACCAGGGATGGTCCTCTTTGAAGCGTGCCGAGCCGAAGACGGTGATGCAGGGCCCCACAAAATGCAATTTGCGGAAGCCCTTAATAAACTGCGCGGCAACTCGCAGGGTGAAGTGAAATTCCTGCCACCGGCTGCGAGGTCCTTTTAAAAAGGCAAGCAGGTCGCGGAGGCCGTTTTTGGGCTTTTTTTTCATGTTTTGCTTTTGTATAATGGCATTAGCGCACAATCCATACCAACTGCTTGAAAATCAAGCCCAGCAAGTGCTCTGTGACGCTGCCGAAGAAGAAGCGTTCTAAGGCCGTATGCCCTTTGGCGCCTACCACGATGGTATCCATTTCGCGCAAGTTAGCAAATTCCAGGATACGTTCGGATATGTTGCCGTCTTCTTCGCCCCAGATGACGATTTCCATTTGCCCGGGGTCGAACTTGCCGGCTTTGAGAAATTCGTCGAAGGCTTCTTTGGCGGCGACTTTGACCAGTTCGTTGAAGCGACTTTGGTCTTTGATGTTCATGTAATAGCCACTGGGCAGATATTCGGCCAGATGCAGGGCCGTGATTTGGAGTTTGGGCCGTTTGCGCTTCCACGCCAGAGC
>WGBN01000457.1 GCA_015494245.1 Saprospiraceae bacterium
GTCTTCACCTGGACGGCAGACAACGGCTATTGCACCGGCAGCGATGATGTGCAAATAGATTTCAATTCTAATCCCACCATCGTCAGCGCCATAGACGAACTCTGCTCAATTGATTCGCTCTTCTATACCGTCAGCTTCACTATTGGCAACGGACAGGCGCCCTACTCCGTAACAGGCTCTGTTACCGGCACCCTTTCGGGAAATACCTTTACCTCAGACCCCATCCCCAGCAGCACACCCTACTCTTTTGACATCACCGACGCCAACGGCTGTGGCCCCTACCAGCTCAGTGGCTCGCATCAGTGCTTCTGCACCACCGATGCAGGCAGCATGGACAACAATTTGGCGGAAGCCTGTGAAGGCGAAACCATTACCGTCAACCCCGCCACCGGAGCACAGCTCGACCCCGAGGACATCCTGATCTATGTCCTGCAAGACCAGCCCACAGGTCTCGGCAACGTTTTTGACAGCTCGCCCACACCCTCCTTCAACCTGCAAGCGGGCATGAACACGGGCGTTACCTACTACATCGCCGCCATGGCCGGCAACGACCTCGACGCCGACGGACAGATAGACAGCAACGACCCCTGCACGGACATCTCCGACGGCCAGCCCGTCATTTGGTACGCCTACCCCACTGCCGATGCAGGGCCGGATGATGCCATCTGCGGCCTCAGCATACAGCTCGGCGCCACGCCCTCCATCGGCAACGGCCAGTGGAGCATGAGCAGCGGCCCGGGCAATGCCGCCTTTGCCGACAACACCGACCCCGCTACACAGGTAACTGTAGATGCCTACGGCAGTTACACCTTCAGCTGGATGGAAGACAACAACTCCTGCACCGACCAGGATGAGGTAACCATCACCTTCAACGACTCGCCCGTGGCCGACAGCCCCATAGCCTCCTGCGACCTGCTCAACCTCAATTACACCGTTGCCTTCAACATCTCCGGAGGCACGCCGCCCTATGCCGTCAGCGGCTCGGTTGCGGGCACCCTTTCGGGAAATACCTTTACCTCCGACCCCATCCCCGCCGGCAGCAGCTACAACTTCGACATCACCGACGCCAACGGCTGCGGCCCCTACCAGCTCAGCGGCTCGCACGAATGCCCCTGCACCACCGATGCGGGCAGCATGGACAACAATTTGGCGGAAGCCTGTGAAGACGAAACCATTACCGTCAACGCCGCTACCGGAGCACAGCTCGACCCCGAGGACATCCTGATCTATGTCCTGCAAGACCAGCCCACAGGCCTCGGCAACGTCTTTGACACCAGCTCTACGCCCTCCTTCACTTTGCAGGCGGGCATGAGCACCAACACCACTTACTACATCGCCGCCATGGCCGGCAACGACCTCGACAACGACGGCCAGATAGACAGCAACGACCCCTGCATAGACGTCTCCGACGGCCAGCCGGTCATTTGGTACAGCCTGCCCGAGGCCGACCTCGTCTCCGACGCCACCGTCTGCGAAGGCGAAACGGCCATGATTACCGTAGCTGTCAACGCCAACTCCTGCATCAACCTCCAGGTGCAGACCTCGGCCGGAGACATCTTCGACTTCAACTGCATCAACGACGGCGATCAAATCGCCATCCCCACGGCTCAGGACGACCTCACCCTCTCCATCCTCGGCATCTCCGACGACAACAACTGCCAAAACACCTCCGCCGGCACGGCCCAGATTACGGTCAACATCACGCCCGAGGCGAGCCTTGCACCCACCGCCGAAGTCTGCAACAGCACCGACAGCGGCAGCCTGCCCACCCAGCTGAATTTCGACGACTTCATCCTCTCCGGCGATGCTACGGGCAGTTGGGTAAATACCGACGGCGCCGCCATACAGGGCAGCTTCCCCCTCGTCAGCTTTGAAGGCGCGCAGCCGGGCAGCTACACCTTCACCTACACCACCGGCAGCGCCCTGCCGCCCTGCGAAAACCAGTCCTACACCATGACGGTTACGGTCGAAAACTGCGTCTGCCCAAGCCTCGAACTCAGCACACCTCCCGACTTGTGCAATGGCGGAGATGTCCTGGATTTATCCGGCCTTTCGGCAAATGCTGCCCCGGGCATCTGGAGCATCAGCAGCACACCGGCAGGCAACAATCCGCCCGTGCTCAACGGCAACATGCTGGATGCCACCGGAGCCGATGCCGGCACCTATGAACTGACCTACACACTCACCGATGCCCCGCCGACGGGCTGCCCGAACCAAAATACGGTCAGCCTCAGCATCAGCGAGGAGCTGAGCGCAGGCGTGCCGGAGCCCGCACCGGAGTTCTGTTTTGGCGAAAGCCAGACCATCGCCCTCTTTGCCCTCTTGCAGGGCGCCGATACCGGAGGCAACTGGGAGGAAATTTCGCAACTGCCCTCCTCGGGCAATGCCTTCAATGCCAATGCAGGTACCTTCCAAATTGACGGCCAGCTACCGGGCACCTACCGCTTCCGATACACCGTAACGCCGGAAGCACCTTGCCAGCCCGATCAGGCAGAGGTGGAAGTCCTCATTCACGACCTTCCCATCGCCGATGCCGGCCCCGATGTCCAACTCACCTGCTTCGAGCCCGTTGCCACCCTTGGAGGCGACAACAGCCTGTCTCAACCGGCTTCTTATGCCTGGACCTCCGACAACGGCATCCTGCCCGAGCCGCCCGATGCTATGCATCCCGAAGTCAGCCTGCCGGGCACTTATACCCTCACCGTCACCAACCTGCTCACCGGCTGCCAGGCCTCCGATGAGGTGGTGGTCGAAGACCTGCAGGACACGCCTCAACCTCACATCACCCTCATCCCCATCAGTTGCTACGGCAAAGACGACGGGGCCATTGTAATTGAAAGCATCGAAGGAGGCACGCCGCCCTACCTCGTCTCCTTCAACGGGCAGCCCTTCACCGATCAGCTCTACTTCACCAACCTGGCGCCCGATGTGTATTCCATCATCGTCCAGGATGCCAACGGCTGCCAAAATGAGCCTTTGACCATAGACATGGTACAGCCTCAGGAGCTGAACGTCAACATCATCGCCTACGTAGAAGGCGACAACACCATCGTGCTGGGCGACAGCGTCCAGCTGGCTGCCCAGGTCAGCATCCCCATGGAAGATGTGGACTCCATCGCCTGGAGCCCGCCCGATATCATGAGTTGCGACACCTGCTTCGCTACCTGGGCGCATCCGCTGGAAAGCACCACCTTTAGCGTCATGGTCGAGAGCAACGGCTGTACCGACAGCGACCAGCTCACCATAGCCGTGCGTAAAAACCGGCCCATTTACGTGCCCAACGCCTTCTCCCCCAATGGCGATGGCAAGAACGATGTGCTCTACATCAATGCCGGCCCGCAGGTGGCGAAGATCAGGTCTTTCCTCATCTTCAACCGCTGGGGAGAAACCGTATTCCAGTACTACAACTTCCCGCCCAATGACCCCACCTTTGGCTGGGACGGCCGCCATCGCGGACAGGACGTCAATCCGGCTGTTTATGTCTGGTATGCCGAAATCGAATTCCTCGACGGCTCCAGCGAACTTTACAAGGGCGACATCATACTGGTAAGGTAAAATTTGCGTTTTGGTTTGGAGGCCGGTCGGCCTCCAAACTAAAAATGCACAGACCATGAAGTTTTCTTACCTGATTCTCACCCTTACCCTGACCCTCACTTTCAGCCTGACCATAGACACGCCCATGCAGGCTCAACACTATGGCTACGGCAAAAAGAAGAAAAAAAAGAAAGCCGAAAAAGAACACAGCACTTTCCGGCTGACTGACCACCTCTGGTACGGCGGCGGCGGCAATCTGGGCTTTAGCGGCGGCAACAACTTCAACTTTTTCACCTTTGGCCTCTCCCCTATGGTGGGCTACAAGATCATCCCGCAGGTTTCCGTAGGGCCGCGCTTATCTTTCAACTACAATTTCATCAAAGGCGTGGGCAGCGACGGCCTCGTCCACAAAGCCCAGCCCGTCTCCTATTCGGCCGGCCTCTTTACGCGCTTTAAATTCGCCCGCATGTTCTTTCTGCATGCCGAGTATGAATACGAAAGCAGGGAAGTCTTCTACCTCGACGGCCTGGGCTATCTCGTCCTCAACGGCGAGGGAGACATCCTCACCGACCGCATTTCCCGCGAGAACATCTATGCCGGCCTGGGCTATACCAACTCTTCCGAAGGCAGTTGGGGCTACGAGGTGCTTCTGCTCTACAACTTCCTCACGCCCAAAAATTCCCTGGAGTTACCCTTCGACCTGAGGGTGGGCCTGACCTACAATTTTTAGTTTATCTTTGCAGGATGAACTACCCATCCAAGCTCATGGAAGATGCCGTCATGGCCTTTGCCGGCTTGCCGGGCATTGGCCAAAAGACGGCGCTGCGCCTGGTGCTACACCTGCTGCAAACTTCCCCGGAAGAGGTAACCTCATTCACTCAGGCCATCACGCAGATGAAAGAGGGCCTGAAGCACTGCAAAATCTGCCACAACATCTCCGACCAAGACATCTGCAGCATCTGCAGCAATCCCCGCCGCGACAAGCAGCTTATCTGCGTAGTTGAAAGCCTGCGCGACCTCATGGTCATCGAAAATACCGGCACTTTCAACGGCCTCTACCACATCCTCGGCGGCGTCATCAACCCCATCGAAGGCATTGGCCCGGAGCAACTCAACATAGCTTCCCTCCTTGAGCGCAGCAAAGACGAAAAGGTGCGCGAGCTCATCATGGCCATCAGCCCCACCATCGAAGGGGATACCACCATTTACTACATCGCCCAACAATTAAAACGCCCCAATCTGCAAATCTCTACTCTCGCCCGGGGCATCTCCTTCGGTGGCGAATTGGAATACGCCGACGAAATCACCCTCAGCCGCTCCATCCAGGCCAGAAGGCCTTATGGGCAGGTGTAAGCGATGTTTATTGACTTGTCCGTCATGTTTCCATTAGTGAGTTCTGTTCTTTTGTCTTGACACAAAAGAACCATACTTCGGCTACGCTCAGCACAAGAAAAGTCAAGGCTTAATTCATTTCTTAACGCGGATGAAAGTGCAAAAATGAATTAGGCCGGGATCTATAAGTAGTATCTTTAACAACGCCTTTGTCCCGAGGACTGCCAGAGTCTGAGCGGGGGGAGTGAGGCTTTGAGGGACGAGCTGGGGGATAGGGATTAGTGTGGCTAAGCTCACCGGACAGCCTGTTTTCCAATAGAGACAGTGTCCAAAAACTTAATGAACTATTGACAAAAAAACCATTCATTTTCTTGCAAAAACAAACAAAATAGCGTATATTTGCGCAATTCTCCTCTTCCCATGCTTAGTTTTACATATCACCCAACTGCACCGAGGAAACCGGCCCCCACGTTTCCTTGAGCCATAAAAACATCTCTGTCATGAAGACGAAAACTACCTTCTTTCTCAACTTTTTACTCTCTTTTTTGCTCTTTGCCTCCTCTTTATACGGCCAGCAAAAAGGCCTCAGCATCAACGGACTGATTGGCGGCTCCACTTATCTCGGCGACCTCGTCCACAGCGACTTCA
>WGBN01000458.1 GCA_015494245.1 Saprospiraceae bacterium
GGCACACACGGTATGCCACTGAAAAAATTGAAGCTATGTCACAAGATAGAGATGCTAAAATGAAAGCGCTGCTCGAAACGGTGAGCAGACTGGAAAAAACCTATGGAAAGGGCGCCGTTATGCGCCTTGGCGATGCCAAAGTGGCGGATGTCAGTGATGCCATTCCCACCGGCTCTTTGGGCCTGGATATAGCTCTGGGCATCAATGGATTTCCGCGCGGGCGCGTGGTGGAGATCTTCGGGCCGGAGTCTTCAGGTAAAACCACTCTGGCTATCCATGCCATCGCCGAGTGCCAGAAGCAGGGCGGTTTGGCTGCTTTTATAGACGCCGAGCACGCCTTCGATCGCTCCTATGCCGAAGCTCTGGGTGTAGATACCGACAACCTCTTCATCGCCCAGCCCGACAATGGCGAGCAGGCCCTGGAAATTACCGAAAACCTCATCCGCTCCGGAGCCATAGACATCATTGTCATTGACTCTGTAGCAGCTCTCGTACCGCGTGCCGAAATCGAAGGCGAAATGGGCGATTCCAAAATGGGGCTCCAGGCGCGCCTGATGTCGCAAGCCATGCGTAAACTGACGGGTACCATCGGTCGCACAGGCGCCTGCTGCATTTTCATCAACCAGTTGCGCGAAAAAATCGGCGTCGTTTTTGGCAATCCCGAAACGACTACAGGCGGTAATGCCCTGAAATTCTACGCTTCCATGCGCCTCGACATCCGTCGCTCCGGAGCTGCACTCAAAGACAAGGAGGGCAATGTGATCGGTAACCACGTCAAAGTGAAAGTCGTCAAGAACAAAATGGCGCCGCCCTTCCGCGTGGCAGAATTCGACATCATGTACGGCGAGGGCATCTCCAAAGCCGGCGAAATCGTTGACCTTGGCGTGGACTACGACATCATCCAGAAAAGCGGGGCCTGGTACTCCTACGGAGGTGTCAAAATTGCCCAGGGGCGCGAAGCTGCCAAGCAGTTCTTCAAAGACAATCCCGAATTGGCCGTTGAGGTGGAAAACAAAATCAAGGCCGCCATTACCGGTACTGTCGAACCCGAACCGACCGGGCAGGAAAGCCTGGCCAAAGAGGTAGAGAAAAAAGGCGCTACCAACGGGCAGAAGTAAAAAAAACGGGCGAAAGCCCGTTTTTTTTTACTCCAAAAACTGTTCGGCAAGGGTATAGTAAGTACTTCGACCTTTTCCTTCCCTTTTGAGAATCTTTGCTTCAACGAGTTTGGTCAGAGTCTCATAAGTTTTGGTGTCTTTGTAACCCGTCAGTCGGGTGGCTTCTCTTCGCGAGATTTTTCCGTGTTCGAGCAGGTAAAGAAGAATGGCTCTTTTCTCTCTGCTGAGCGGCCCGTAATCGTTCGCAATCGTTCGTAATCGTTCGTAAGTCTCCTCTAATCGTTCGTAATCGTTCGAGGTACTGTTCCGGAATGGGATTGTAGTCGTTGGTATATCACCATAACGAACAACTGGTTCCCTAACGCTGTTGTCCCTTGGCCCTTTGGTTTTCTCTGAGGCTGAACTCGCATAAGTTGACAGATTGGTTTTGTCTTGATGGCTTTTGATAAAAGACAGCCTGAAGTTCAGGCCGGGTTCGCTCCAGGTGAGTTCAATTTCCGGATAATCCTTCAGCTCATTGGCTATGAGTTGCAAGCCATTGCCCCATTGTTCGATGATGCCCAGTTTTTTGAATACCGGAGCCAGCACTTTGTTTCGTATGTCTGATTGACCGGCTTCCATGTCGTTGAAATCTACTGTGGGTAGTAGTTTCCCCGGGCTGCTGATTTCTATTTTGTCATCGAAAATGGCAATTTTGATGTCTTGTCCCCTTAAGGAGTAGTCCCGATGGATGACTGCATTGCGGATGGCTTCCCTGATGGCGATGACGGGGTACTCCCAGCGATCTTTTCGATAGACTCCCTGATATTCTGCAGCTTGCGAAATGTGCCGTAAGACGAATTGATAAGCCTGCTCAGCCTGTAAGCTTAAAGGGCCCTGAATGCTTTTTTGATCTATGAAATTTCCGGGAGTTGTTCCTTTAAATTTGGCGCATTCTATTTTTGCATATGGGAATAGTTGAGATTTTAAGGGGTCATCTGACAGTAAGACCAGTGCATGGGTGGGAAACTTAACCCCCTGCTCTGTATTGGTCAGGCTGAGTTTTGCCAGGGTAACCTCATCCAGCGTTTCACCTGTGGTTTGTTCAAATTGTTCTTTCAGGGAATGGATGTCCACTTCCTTTGCTTCTTTTAAAAAGACAGGCAGTCCGTCAAAGGAAATGTTGCTTTTGAGGCGTTCCAGTTCTTCGATGATGTCTTGATTGGCTAAACGGTTCGAAGAGCCGACGCGAATGTAAGTGCCTTTGTCTTTGCCTTTTCCCTTGAGGTGATAAGGAGGGTTGCTTCCTTTATAAATTTTTACAGCTAAGACGTGTTTGTTCTGGTGTTTGAGAAATACAATTTCGGGAAGAATGATGGGGCTGCAATTGTCGTGAATTTTATTGCTGATTTGTTCTTCCAGGGGGATGAGATGTTCTGCATCTATGCCGGTAACTTCCCTGGGTTTGTCGTTTATGCCAATAAAGATGGTACCCCCGGCATCATTGGCAAAGGCAATGGCCGTTTTGCAAATGTCCAGCCCTTTGGGCACTTCACGTTTGAATTCCAGTTTTCTGCCTTCTGCCTGTTGGATGATATTTTCTAATCTCATTCTTTAAAGGGGTTTCTACCTGCTGCTAAGATAATATTTTCTTCGGATAACAAAACCCCTATCTTTGCGGTTATATATTGGGCCTTGTCGCTGGCGGGGCTATGGATTTTCAACAATTACCTTGCAGATAAAACCTATGGA
>WGBN01000459.1 GCA_015494245.1 Saprospiraceae bacterium
CTACCCGGATACGACACGACATCATAGCAAAAGCATTGCAATGAATATCACTAAAGCCATAAAGGAAGAGATCAATAAAATATCACCAGACAACGAAGTTATTCTATTTGGCTCCAGAGCAAGAGGCGAGCAACGTGATGACTCTGACTGGGACTTTTTGATCATTCTAAAAAAAACAAAAGTATCTAAAAAGAAAAAAGAAATAATCAGAGACAAACTCTATGAAATTGAGCTGGCAACAGATCAGGTTATCAGCCCATTGATCTATTCCAAAGCAGAGTGGGAGAAACGCGCTATAACCCCTATTTATCAGATCATAAAAAAAGAAGGGAAAAGGATATGAGTTATTCGAAAGAGGACTTAATTAAATACAGATTAGCTCGGGCAAAAGAAGCTTTTGAAGATGCACGGATACTGGCAGCAAAAGAAAGATGGAACTCCTGTGCAAACCGGATGTACTACGCCTGCTTTTACATTGTATCAGCATATCTAACAAAAAAAGAAGTAAAAGCAACTACACACTCAGGACTAAAAGCCGCCTTCAATAAAGAATTGGTCAAAACAGGAAAAATAAGCAAAGAGGAAGGAAAGCTTTTCAACAAATTGTTCGGAATCAGACAAGAAGCTGATTATGAAGATTTCTTCATAGTAGAAGAAGAAGACGTTGCTCCTTTACTTCCTAAAATCGAAAAACTAATAGCAGAAATAGAGGCAATCATAACAAGAGAACAACAACACACTACCCATCCTCCAGACAACCTTTCAAATTTAAGCCGGGCCCGACCAACTACAACACCACCTCCGTCACCCCGGCATTTCCCTCTTCCTGAAAATAATCGCGAATTTGTGTTTGCTCGCGCAGCCATTTGTTGATGGCCTTGCGCAAAACGCCCTGGCCTTTGCCATGGATGATTCGAAAGCGGGAGAGGTTGTCTAAGAGGGCACGGTCGAGATAAACTTCGAGCTCTTGCTCTGCTTCGCGGGCTGTGAGGCCGCGCACGTCAATTTCGGGCGGGAGGTCTATTTTGCCTACGACTTTTTTGACGTGGGCTTTTGCCCCGCTGCTCGTTTTTTCAGGCTGTGCCGATTCTACCAGTACCACATCTGTGATGGGGACTTCCATGCGCAGCAGCCCCATTTGGAGCGTCAATTTATTTTTGGAGATGGCTTCTACCGTACCGGTGGCATCGCCCTCTATCAGAGCCACTTTATCACCTATGCGGATGGGGCGGTCTTCCAGCTCTTTGCGGGTTTTTTCCAAAAGTTTTTTGCGCGACTCCGCCACCTGCCGGCGCAACTGCTCGCGTTTTTCGCGGGCAGCGGCGGCAGCTATGCGGGCTTCCTCCAGTTTTTTCTGTTTTTTGATTTCGCGTATGGTCTCCTGCAGAGCTTTGTCCTCTTCGGCAAGCTGCTGCAAAGCTTTTTCCTGGCGGAGCAGCCGCAGGCGTTCGCGGTCTTCCTGTACATCGCCCAACAGTTCTTCGTAATTGGAGATGAGACGCTGCAACTGGCGTTCGCGTTTAGCGACTTCTTTCAGTTTTTCTTCCAGCTCTGCTCGCTCTTTCTGAAGGTCTATGAGGATCTCATCCAGAGCGCGCTCATTGTGTCCCGTGCGCTTGCGGGCATATTTGAGAACCTTCTCCGGCAAGCCGCTCTTTTTCGCAATTTCAAAAGCGTAAGAGCTGCCCGGGCGCCCCACTTTCAGCATGTAAGTCGGGGCCAGGTGTTCCTTGTCAAACAACATGCTTCCATTTACCACCCCCTTTGTATTGAAGGCAAAAACTTTGAGGTTGGAGTAATGGGTAGTAATGATGGCAAAAACTTTCTTGCGATGAAATTCCCGCAACAGGGCTTCCGCTATAGCTCCTCCGATTTTGGGGTCGGTGCCTGAGCCAAATTCGTCAATGAGCAGCAAAGAGTGCTCATCGGCTTCTTCGAGAAACTGCCGCATATTCTGCAGGCGGGAGCTGTAGGTACTCAGGTCATCCTCCAGCGATTGCTGGTCGCCTATGTCGGCAAAGAATTTTTTAAAAACACCCGGTTCCGAAATTTCGTCCATGGGTACCAACATGCCGGCTTGCAACATCAGTTGCATCAAGCCTACGGCCTTCATGGTTACACTTTTGCCACCGGCATTGGGGCCGCTGAGTACGAGGATGCGATTTTGTCCAAACAATTGCAGATCAAAGGGCACCGTAATGCGCCCCTGAGCCTTGTTCTTTAACAACAAAAGCGGATGGTAGCCCATGCGAATATCCAGACGCGGCCCGGGCTGCAAATTGGGCATGTTTGCGCGCATATCGGCCGCGAGAGAGGCCTTTGCCTGAATGACATCCAGATTCGTAAGCAAAGCGGTATAGCGCTCCAATTTCTGCCTGTGGGGAGCGAGTCTGGCCGTCAGTTCTTTGAAAATGCGGTAAATCTCCCGCTTCTCTTCGGCCTGTAAATCGAATAAATCGTTGTTGAGCGGAATGACTTCCTCCGGCTCGATGAAGGCCGTCTTGCCGGTAGCCGATTCGTCGTGTATGATGCCCCGTATTTTGCGCTTGTACTCCGCCGGCACGCTGAGCACGCGCCGGCCATTGCGGAAGCTCTCCACACTTTCCGTCAGCCAGCCCTTTTGGCGGTATTTTTCGATGAGCTGTGCAAAAAGCCGGTCGAGCGCACGGCGCCTCGACAACATGGCTTTGCGAATGCGCTGCAATTCCTGAGAAGCATTGGCACGCACTTTGCCCTCTTCATCCAATACGCGCTCAATGGCTTCCGCCAAAGAGGCCTCCCACTCAAGTGGTTCCAACAAAAAAGCAAGTGCCGGATAGGCTTCCCGCCGCTCTTCGGAGAACCACTCAAACACTTCTCTCGCCAATGATAAATTGCGGTAAATTTGCATCAAAGCTTCAGCGTCCAAAACGTAATTGATGATGTCCAGCATCTTCAGCCACTCGCTCAAGTCGTAATAGGTGCTCATCGGCACGGGCTGCTCTCCTTCGGCTGCACGCTTCATCTCATCCACGCGCTTCAGGGGCTCTGTGATGAGAGCGTATTCCGTATAGGGCCTCAAGGCCATAGCAGCCTTTTTCCCCAACTCGCCCTGACAGCGCGCTGACAACAGTTGTAAGACTTTATCAAACTCCAGTTTTTCCAGTACGCTCTCCATCTGTTTGCTTTCCGGTTAAATTTTGTCGGCCTTTTCGTTCCATGCATTCAAAAAAGCCCTCACGGCCGAGTAAGAAACCACCTTGTCTTTGAAGTGTTCAAAAGCGGCTTTTTCCTGCTCTTCATTTGCACCCAATTCCAGGAGTATGTTGTTTAGATGCATGCGCATGTGTCCGTACTGAATACCCGTTGTAACGAGTGAACGCACGGCAGCAAAATTTTGAGCCAGACCTACAGAAGCCACAATTTCCATGAGCTCTGTGGCAGACGGATTGCCCAGCATCTCCAAAGAGCGCTTTGCGAGGGGGTGCAATTTAGTAAGTCCGCCCACAG
>WGBN01000460.1 GCA_015494245.1 Saprospiraceae bacterium
GGCGCACGGAGAGGGCGTCGTCGAAATCCCTGGCATCTTCGGGGTCAATGGTAAAAGTCGTAACCCGCCGCATGTCGCGCCGTTTGGCGATTTCTGCCTCAACAATTTCGTCTTTGATGCGGGCAGCCTCATTCAACACTTTTTCAGGAAATTCCAGCTCAAAGCCGTTGTTGATGAAGATGGACTGCATGGTCAGCTCATTCAGGCTGAGGTTGCTGAGGATGCGAACGATTTTTCCATGCGGTACGGGAATGCGCTTTCCTTCCCAGCCGGTGATTTGCACCACCACGAGGTCGCGCTCTTTGGCTCCGGCGAGATGCTCGGGAGCTACGGTGATGTCGAAGGGGATGTTTTCCTGCTCGGGCGCCACCACGTATTTTGCTCCTACCCGATAAAGCGTACCGATAAACCTCTCGGATGCCCTGTCCAGAACTTTGACGATTTTTCCCTCGGGCTTGCCAAAACGGCCCCGGCGATACCAGTACTGCACGCGCACGCGGTCTCCGTGCAAAGCCGTGTTGAGATTGCGGGGAGAGACGAAGACGTCGTTGTGGTCTTTGCGTTCACAGACGATGTAAGCAGCCCCGCTGCGGGTCATGTCAACATAGCCCTCACACACACCTTCTCTCCCCTTTTTTTTGCCGGAAGAGGAAGGGCGATAAGGGTCACGCGGTTTCAGTTTAAATTTATAGTCTTCGAGAGCCTGGGCTTTTCCGGCTTTCGCCAAATGCTGCAAGGCTTCATAGATGCTGTCTTTGCTGTTGGCGATTTCCAGTTTGCGGGCTATCTGGCGAGGGTTATATCTCTTTTTTGGATTTTCCTTGAGGAGGCGGAATATTGCTTTTTGCAGCTCCCGTTGTTTGAGCTTTTTGGCATTTTTGCTGCCTTTTTTTCGCTTGGTGTTTTTGGGTTTTGTCATTTAGTCAAGTTGGTTGAAAGGCCGATGGGAATCTTCCCTCAGCCCCGTTAATCACTAATGTCCACGATTTGGCCTTCGGGAAGGAGTTCCAATTCGCGGGCTGTATTTTTTGATGCCTCGCTGCCCATTTTATCCGAGACCTTCTGTTTGCCACTGACGATATAAATACTCCAATCGTCTTCGATATGGGCTACAGATTGCACAATGGACTGGCCGTCCGAATACATGCCCGCCAATACGCGGCGGTCAATGGGACGGCCGTCTTTGGTGAAGGTCAGCATCACATAGCGGTGGTCCATCAAACCTCCGCGCCAGTAAACTACGGCATAAAAGTCATACGTCTGCGGCACCCGAAAGCAGGGCACAAATTCCGTCATCCCATCTAAGGAATCCCGCTCTTCGGGCGTGAGCATAAACTGCTCAACCATCAGGTTCGGCAACGGATTGTTCTCCTTGCTGAAGATATGAGCCGTCTCCTCCGACAACATGACGGGCAATTCCACTTCGGGAAACTTCTCAATAAACTGTCGAAAAGAGATGTGGGGAGGCTTTTTGTTTTCTGTATTCATCGCAATCTTTCTATCGGGGTAACAGCTGAGAGAGAAAAAGGTTCTCTTTGTTCCCTAAACCTCCACCCATAAACTAAAGTCTAAGAGTCCCTATCGGGCCAAAACGTAATAGCATTTGGCCGGCGCAGACAAGGCAATCCAAGCTCCGGCACAACGCTCAAAAAGCCAAAAACATGAAGCTAAAAACTGCTTTACTCACTTTCTCTTTCGCCTTCTTCAGCCTGGCGATTTTCCCTCAAACGCCCCTCTATTTCGGCATCATTTCCCACAACGAGGTTACCGACACCCTCGATTATGCCAACTCCGCCACAGATTACGACAGCATAGCCACCCTGGTCAGAGAGCTCTGCGATACCATCAACGCCAGGCAGGCCAAATACAACATGCAGGTGGATGCCAACCTCATCTTCGGCGCTCTGAATTTCGACGACGCCGCCAACAGCTCCGACGACCTCCTGGAGTGGGCTGCCAACTCGCCTTACATCGAAGTAGATGGCCACAACCACTTTCACCCTCAGTTCAATCCCTACAACTATGCCGATCTGGCCTACCTCCTGGATTCCTGCGGCGTACAACTCCACCGGAACGTCCTCGGCGGCGTCAGCTATGCCAATCAGACTGTAGGTGGCATCAACATCACCGAAAACTGGACACAATACTCCACGCCCAAACAGGGCTTCACCTTCACCAACTTTTCCTGGCAGGCCGACATCATCTGGGGAACTGCTACGCCCGGGCATATAGCCGACTACACCACCTTTGGCGTCTGGAAACCGGCGGGAGGCTCCTCACCCGAAGAGTTCGGCATGCACGACCCCGACCAAACCCTCACGGCCATAGGCGGAGGCTGCAAGGAAGATGTGAGTTTCATCATCCAACAACAAACGCACACCCTCGCTCACAGCACAGATGAAATCGTCAGCAACATCCTCGCCATAGCCGACTACATCAACGAACAACCTTCGGGACCCAACGATTTCTACACCCTCAACATGCTCATCAACTTCCGCGACATCCCCGCCATCCCACACTTCGCCGACAGCATCGCCGCCATCATTGACGGCATCCAAGCCTACGTGGACGAAGGCAAAATCGTCTGGGCCACCCTGGGCGAAAAATACGACCTCTGGTACGCCATGCACCCCGACCCCAACGACTACTTCAACCACTACTGCGATGAACTCATCCTCGAAACAAGCGCCCCTGAAACACCGCAAACCGCCCTCACCATCTACCCCAATCCCGCTAATGAATCCATCCACCTGCAAGGCGAATTCCCGCCCCACACCCAAGCCGCCATCTACAACATGCTCGGCCTCAAAGTCCTGGACTTCCCCCTGGAAAACCAAATCAAGCTGGACCTCTCCGCCCTGCCCGCCGGAGGCTACATCATCCGGGCCAAAGGCATCATTCTGGAAAAACCTTTTTTCCTGAAAAGGTAATAACAAAGAAAAAAATGCGTATCTTTGGCAGAGAAACAAGCAAACATCATGGAAACGCTAAAAATAGACATTCTAAATCCCAAGGTGAAATCTATCTTGAAAGATTTAGCCGAATTGAACTTAATTCGAATTCGAAAAGAAGATTCTTCGCAAAGAATCCGTGAGTTCAAACAACTGCTGAGTACGCTCAGAGAACGAGCTAGTGATGCCCCATCTTTAGAGGAGATCACTAAAGAAGTGGAAGCGATTAGAAAAGCTCGTTATGAAGAGGGTAATTCTTGATACTAACCTTTGGATTAGCTTTCTCATTTCAAAGAATCAATCCCAACTCGATAAGTTAATTCTGGCTGGAAAGATTCAATTGATTTTTTCACCTGAATTAATTGAGGAGTTCATTGCCGTTGCAACA
>WGBN01000461.1 GCA_015494245.1 Saprospiraceae bacterium
AAAAACATCACCGAAATACCCCGAGATTTATTCCTGTATGGATGCACTTTTAATGATTTTCAGGGGTTTGAACACCTACACTTTATTGGGCGAGATTTTACTATAGAAGGCCCTAGCTCAATCCAGTCTTTCCAAGGTTTAGAGGAGCTCTCAGAGGTTGGAAGAAATGTCATGTTCCCTACGACGACAGCACTACAGGATTTTACCGGTCTTGAAAATCTATCGTCCATAGGCGGGCATTTTCAATTGTTCTTTATGCCCGACCTCATCTCTCTAAGCGGCTTGAGCAGCCTTCAATCCGTAGGCGGCTACATGAGCATAGAATTTTGCAGGAATTTAGAGGCTGTTAATGAAGGAGATTTGCCCAATCTTCAATCCATAGGAGACAAGCTCTACATTCAGTTCAATCAATCTTTGCAGACCATCAATGGCTTTGAAGGACTCCAGCAAATTGGCGACCACTTTATCCTTTACAACAACCATTTGCTCTCCGGCATACAGGGCTTCAACAGCCTGGAGGAAGTCGGAAGCCTCGTCTTTGCTTACGACACCGCGCTCACCGATCTGTCGGGGCTGCAAAACCTGCATACCGTTCATCGCGATTTCTCGCTCTTTCACATGAGCGGCTTGAGCAATCTCAACGACTTTGCCTCTCTGCAAAACATCGGCCGCGACCTCCAAATCGTCGAATGCCACGGCCTCAGCAATCTCAACGGCCTACAAAGCCTGGAGCAAATCGGGCGACATCTGCTGCTCAAAGACAACCTATCCCTGCAATCGCTCTACGGCCTGCAGACGCTGCAAAGCGTAGGCGGCAACTTCTCCATCTACCGAAATCCGCAACTGCAAAGCCTGCAAGAACTCGAATCCCTGCAAAGCATTCAAGGAGAGTTACGCCTGCTGCACAACTACCAGCTCTCTTACTGCGCCATAGATGCCATCTGTAATTACCTCGCCGACCCTCCCGCCCTCAGTTGGGTGGGCAACAATGCCGATTCCTGCCGCAATGAGCAGCAAATCCTCGACCAATGCATCGTAGCTGTCCGCGAAGCCGAATCGGCCTCCCCCACCCTCAGTCTGCACCCCAACCCTACCTCCTCGCAGCTCTTGCTGCAAATTCATTTGCCGAAAGGCGCTGCGAAAGGCTCCGGTACAGAAGGGCTTTTGCCCTACGAGCTGTCCGTTTACGATCTGTGGGGGCAGCTGGTCATGTGGGAAGATGAGGTGTGGGAAATTGAGCACCGCCTACAGCTGAAAGAACTGCCTGCCGGAAGCTATCTGCTGGTGCTCAGGCTGCCTGAGGCGAGCTTGGTGAGGAGGTTTGTAGTCATTCGATAAACTACACCCAAAAATCCAGCATCACCAAAACTCCGAAAATCACACTGGCCAGGCCGTTGGTGGTGAAGAAGGCGAGGTTGACGCGGCTGAGGTCGTCGGGCGTAACGATGGTGTGTTGGTAGAAGAGCAGGCCGAGGAAAACGGCTATGCCCAGCCAGCTCAGCCAGCTCAGCTCCGGATAAATGTGGAGAAGTTGCCAGCCGGCCAGCAGCATGAAAAAAGCGCTGAAGAGGTGAAGCAGACGCGCCAGACGCAAGGCCCTGCTGCGCCCCAGACGAGCAGGCATGGAATGTAGCTGATGCTCGCGGTCGAATTGCTCGTCCTGCAAGGCGTAGATGATGTCGAAACCCGACACCCAAAACAATACGACGGCAGAAAACAAAAGCGGCAGCACGGCAAACTCGCCCGTAACGGCCAGATAAGCGCCTATGGGCGCCAGAGAAAGCCCCAGGCCCAACACAAAATGGCAAAAGGCCGTAAAGCGCTTGGTGTAGCTGTAACCCAAAATGACCAGCAAAGCCACCGGCGAGAGATAAAAGCAAATGGGATTGATAAAATAAGTGGTGGCTATAAATAAAGCAGCATTGAGTAGCACAAAAAACAAAGCCTGAGCGGGCTTAATGGCGCCGGAGGGAATTTCCCGAACGGCCGTGCGCGGATTTTGAGCATCTATGTCTCTGTCCAAATAACGATTAAAAGCCATGGCCGCACTGCGGGCAAAAACCATGCAAAGCACAATCAAAAACAAAGTGCGCACATCCAAAGCGTAGCCCGGCTGATAAGCAGCCAAAAAAAAGCCCACCAAAGCAAATGGCAAGGCAAAAACAGTATGGCTGAATTTAATGAGAGAAAAGTATTTTTTTACACCACGCATGATTTTTCGTTTAACGAAAAAAAGAAAGAGGAGCGCTGCTCCTCTTTCTTTTTTTATTACTGATTAGCAGGTTTGTTGTCTGCCGGTTTGGGCGGAGCCTCTACAAAGCCTTTCAGGTAAACAAAGCTTTGAGGAGGATTGGTGTTCGCCGTAATGGTCACTTTCTTGTTTTGCTTGTTGGATTTTCCTCTGGAGTTAAAGACGACTTCAATTTCGCCCGTTCCACCCGGAGGTACCGGATCTTTCGGCCAGTGAGGCACGGTGCATCCGCAGGTAGCTTTGGCGTTGCTGATGATGAGCGGCTCATTGCCGGTGTTGCGGAATTTGAAAACGTGCGTTACCTTATCGCCCTGCTTGATGGTGCCGAAGTCGAAATTGGTTTCTTCAAACTCGATGGTCGTAGTCGGGCCGGCAGGCACCTGCTCGGCTTGTTGCTGGGCAGGCTTTTCGTTGGGAGCTTGGGTCGTAAAGGTATTCGAAGCATCTTGGTTTGCAGCCTCTTGTGCAGCTTCATCGCGCACATCATCTGCATCGTTGTTGCAGCTTACGGCAAAAAGCGTAGCGGCAACGAACAACAGACTCATAAAAATCTTATTCGTCATGATTCTTTGACTTTATTGGGTTAAAAAATAGAGTGTGTCCTTAACGTAAACCTCCGCAAAGATAAACATTCACAGATACAGCCTGTATCAAGAGGCAAAGCAGCTGTGTTAAGGAAACGTTAAGGCTTATACCGCAGAGATTAACGCCCGGAACTGCGTTTTTGTTGGCACCAAGCCGCAAAATCATTTGCCGAAAGGCAGTTGAGGCAGTCTTTCGGGCCCAAGCCCCCTTTGCGGGCCGCGTACATGCCATAGCGCATGTCCTTCAGGCCCTCTAAGCTATGGGCATCGGGATTGACCATCAACTTTACGCCCTTTTCCAGGGCCAGCGGAACCCAATGCCAGTCCAGGTCCAGGCGATAGGGGTTGGCGTTGATCTCTATGGCCACGCCTTCTTCGGCACAGGCAGCGATGAGCTCCTCCATCCTCAGCGGATAAGGCGGCCGGCTCAACAACAAACGCCCCGTCGGGTGCCCCAAAATACGGGTGGCAGGATGGCGAATGGCCTTCAACAAACGCCGCGTAGCCTGCTCCTCATCCATGCGCAAATTCGAATGCACCGAAGCAATGACAAAATCAAAAGTCGCCAGCACAGCCTCATCGTAATCCAAACTTCCGTCGTTCAGAATG
The DNA here is from genome assembly GCA_015494245.1 of Saprospiraceae bacterium. Classification (GTDB taxonomy): domain Bacteria; phylum Bacteroidota; class Bacteroidia; order Chitinophagales; family Saprospiraceae; genus WGBN01. Next base: position 3,445 of record WGBN01000461.1, read on the forward strand.
TCGCACTCAATTCCCTTAAAAATCCGAAACGGCGCCATCTCCGCGTTCAGGGCATCAATCTCCTTTTGCTGCCGATCTACCTCCTCTGCCTGCAAGCCGTTGGCGTAAAAAGCCGCTCTGGAATGATCGCTGACACCCAGGTATTCCAGACCCATTTCCCGCGCGCGCTCCGCCATTTGGCGCAAGCTCGCAGCCCCGTCGCTGTAAGTCGTGTGTACGTGAACAGCCCCCTTGAAATCCTCCCATTCCAACAACTCAGGTACTTTTTTTTGCGCGGCAATGCGCTCCAAAAAATAATCTCC
>WGBN01000462.1 GCA_015494245.1 Saprospiraceae bacterium
GTACCCTTCGGCTTCGCTCAGGGCAGCGCCTCTGCATTTTTCGCGGGCGGCCGGTTCTCCCCATTTTGGGGAGTTAGAGGGGTGGCGCGGGCAGGAAAAATGCAAAGGATTCTCAAAGCGACCCTCCGCCTAAGGCAAGGCCCTTCGACTTCGCTCAGGGTAACACCCTTCGACTCCGCTACCGCTCCGCTCAGGGCAGCGCCCCTAAAATCTCCAATCAGCGTTTACCTGAAGGGTGTAGTTGCTCGGACACATACGTTTTTAACGCACTAAACTTTTGCGGCACAGTGCTCTCATTTTATCGAATAATTTGTTCCTGCTCCAATTCCGTATTTCTCAATCAAATTTTCATTCAATAGTTTTGTCAATATCCGTTTCACTGTCGGGTTCGGTATATGTAATTTCTTTGCAATTTCTCCTGATTTGCTTCCTGGATTATTTTCAATATATGTAAGTATTGACTTTTCTCTTGGTGACAATTTTGTTTTCACGCCTTTAGCCTCCATTTTCCTCATTAGCTTCTCCTGAATATTCAAAAGTACTGAAAAGAAAAAATTAATCCATTCTGTAACATCCTCATTTGGTCTTTGAGCCTGACAATGTCTTAGTTTTAAATAATATTCGCTTTTCCGGCTCTCAATCTCGTGTTCAAAGCTTACATATTGTATCCATTTATATCCATTTTTCAACAATAGCAATATCGCCAATAACTTCTTGCACATCTCTTTCCTCTATTTTTGTAATTTCAAAATTATCTAATAATGCTTTAACTTCTTCATCACTCATTTTAGAGCCTTCTATTCTTGTTGAAGCGCCAACACTTCTCACTGTTGCTATATTTTTAAGTTGCTTTAAACTTTGCCCTTCTCGCTTTTCAATACTTGACCAAGAAGCATCAAATCTGTCAATTTTACTAACAGTTTTCAGCAAATTCCAATCTAAATCCAACTTGAATATGTAAACAGTATCAATCATGCCTCAAATTTACAAAACTCAATCCAAGTTGATACGATATGATACGAAAATATACGATTTTGATACGATTTCTCCTGATATTACGCACTACCTTATAAAATCAGAGGGTCGGGTGAGCCTGTCCCCATTGGCAGATTGCTGCTTCTCAGGCAGAGCATCCCAAGCATGACCGTTTCGCGCAAAACCAAAGAACTCGTGAGCAATGGCATGGCTGTCAGGGACAAATATACAATACTTATTTGACCTGTGCAAATTTTTGTCATTTTGCCCCCCCTCACCACACGCTCGTCACGTTCTCCAAAAACCCCCTATCTTACCCCTTCAACCAAACCCTAAATTACATGAAAAAGCTTACAATCGCCTTCCTGTTGGGCCTGTGCCCGCTCTTCTTTTTTGCTCAATCCGCTGATATGGCGCCCGGGCGTGAGGGGAAAACACCTGCACAGGCCTTTGTGCCGAATGCCAACAAATCGCTGCAGGGCATGTGGGATTTGCAATTCAAGTACGACATGAGCGCTTCGGAGCAGTTTGCGCTTTCCAACGGCATCTATGTCAATGGAGAGTTCTGGGCTGCCGAGTGGAATACCGACACCCTGGTGCGCTTTGACCACGACGGCAACTTCATAGAGTGGTTTACCATAGCCGGCCTAAACTCCGTGCGGGGCATGACCTGGGATGGCAGCTCTATTTGGATGGCCAACAACAGCACGACCATCTATGCCGTTGACCCCAACACCCAACAGATCACCTCTACCATCAACCTGAACCTTTCGGAAGGGGCCCGTTTCCTCAGCTATGACCCTACGGCCGACAACGGCAACGGAGGTTTCTGGACGGGCAATTTCAATACCGACATCTTCCTCGTCAGCATGACCGGTGGTGTGCTGATGAGTATTCCGCAAAGCACACACACCCTCGGCGGCATGTATGGCGCTGCCATTGACAACAGCAGCCCGGGTGGACCCTATCTCTGGGTTTTCCACCAGGCAGGGCCGCCGAATGACGCCCTCATCACACAATTGCAACTCCCCGCCGGCACGCCCACGGGCGTCGCTCACAATGTGGAATTTGACCTGGGCACCTCCGGCTACCTCGCCGGCGGCCTTTTCATCACCGACGAATGGAGCGGAGACGGCACCCTCACGCTCGGCGGCCTGGCGCAGGGATCACCTGACTACCTCTTCGGCTATGAGCTCGCTTTCCAGCCCGGCGACCCCATCAATGTGGGCTCCCAGGAAATTCTGGGCCTGGCATCGGGCTGCCAGCTCAGCGATGCAGAGCCGGTACAGGTGCGCATCTCCAACGACGGCCCCATCACGGCCTCCGACCTGCAACTCCAACTCTACCTCGATGACCAACTCATCGCCGAGGAAACTTATCCGGGCCCGCTCATGCCGGGAGCTACCTACGACTACACCTTTGATGCCACGCTCGACCTCAGCACGCCCCAGGTTTATCAGGTCTCCGTCTTCACCTCCACCGAAGGCGATATCAACAACGCCAACGACCGCGCTCAGAAAACCGTAGCTTCTAAGGTCTATGCCTACACTCCGGTCTCCGACAATTTCGACAGCTATGAAGTGGGAGACTACCTCTTTGCCGACTTCTACAACATCGGCAAAATCACCTTTTTCGCCAACAGCGGCTCAACGCCCTCCAGCAATACCGGCCCCTCGGGCGACCTCAACGGCGATGGCAACTACATCTACATGGAAGCCTCCGGCTTCGACGCGGGAGACCAGGCCGTACTCACCTCCAACTGCTTAGACCTGACTACCGTGGAAGACCCCCAACTCATCTTCTACTACCACATGTACGGCAGTGGCATAGGCTACCTCTCTGTGGACCTCACCGATGAAAGCGGTGCCACAAACAACCTCTTCCTGCAGGAAGGAGAAGCTCAAAGCAGCAGCTCTGACGAGTGGATTCCCGCCCTCATTGACCTCAGCCCCTGGAGCGGGCAAGTCGTGGAAATCACCTTCACAGGCGAAATCGGCACCGGAGGCTCTGCCTTCCGCTGCGATATCGGACTGGATGAAATCAATATCACCGGATGCAGCATCATAGATGCCGGAGCCACAGTCATTCCGCCCTCCGGAGGCAATGCCGGCAGCATCAGCCTGAATCCCTCCGGCGGAACGCCTCCTTTCACATACCAGTGGAGCACCGGAGACACCGGCCCCTCCATCAGCATCCCTGCAGATGGCAACTACTCCGTAACCATCACCGATGCCAATGGCTGCTCTACGACGGTTGACTTCAACGTCGTCAAAGCTACAGAAATTGAAGGCCTGAACCGCTTCGACATCTTCCCCAACCCCGTCGAAAGCGAAATGCGCATAGACATAGAAGCCGACCTCAGCGGAGATGCCCGCTTAGAACTGCTCGACCTCACCGGAAAGAGCCTGCGTCTGCTGTGGGAAGGCCCCATTCAGAGTTTTCCGGCAACCACTTTTGAGCTGGGCAACTTGCCCGCCGGCCTGTATTTCATCTCGCTTTCCATGGAAAATCGCGATGCACTGAATGCAGGGAGTCCTGCCGACAGAAGACTAAGTACAAAGCGGATAATCGTCCGTTAAGCGACTGAAGAAGAGTCTAAAAGCAACCTTTTGGGCCTTCTAACTGTATTAAATGGTAAGTGTTGCTGCGCAACACTTGCCATATTTTTTATTTGTTCACGAAAAATTCGACTGTTATGAAAAAGAACATGGGCTCTATGGATCGCAACATCCGCATCCTCATTGCTGTTGTATTGGCTATTTTGTATTTCACCGGTAAGGTTACCGGCACTTTGGCCATTGTAGCTTTGGTCGTTGCCATAGTATTTCTGGCAACCAGTTTATTGAACTTCTGCCCGCTGTACAGTCTGCTGGGCATCAACACCGCCAAGAAAAAGGAATCTTGACACCATAAAAAAGCCCCGCTTTCGGCGGGGCTTTTTTTTACTCATCACATCCCAACTGGATGCGGGAGACCGGATCGTTGTCCGGAAAGCACATGCCCGACATCACTGCATCGGGTTTATAGCGCTCTACGACGGTGGGGTCGTAAAGTCCCGTTTTCAGAAAGACTTCCAAATCGGCCTTTTCCTGGTCACTCAGATAAAGCGGATGCAGCTGAAGGGCAATTTGCTCTTCGGGCACATTTGGATTTTCAGGCACGCCTTTGTCAAAGTACTCCACCAGGTCGTGCAGATTATCCACGCTGCTGCCATGGAAGAAATGCGTATAGTGGGCGAGGTTGTACAACTGGGGCACCTTAAATTTATACATATCTTCGGCCTTGCCCGTAAAACTGCCACGTCCCAGATTGCGGGGATCATCGGGGCCTGTAAAATAGGCACCTTCCTGTTCATAGAGGTCCTTGACACCCAAAGCATAAAACTCCATGGCATTCAAGGCCGGGCCTTTATGGCAGCGATAGCAAAGGCCTTTTCCGAAGAAAACCAGCGCTCCCCGCTTTTCCTGGTCGCTCATGGCATCTAAATCGCCTTTCAGCCAGCGCTGGAAGGGGGCCTGATTGGTGAGCAGCGTGCGCAGATAAGCAGAGATGGCAAAGCTGCCCGTCTGCAACGTATAGCGCTCTTCCGGCGGAAATTCGGGAAAGGCAGCATCGAACAAATCCGTGTAGCCCAGAGAATCGGTAACGTCTTTGTTGATGACCATGCGATGCAGGATCAGGCCTTCGATGTTTTGGCTTTCCAGGCCGGAAAAGCCGAGGAAGTTCACTTCCGTCTGGCCGGTCCAGGCGTATTCCGTACCTACGTTCACCCCACCGGCGCCGAAGCGGCCATTCCAGGTGGAGTTGGTTACATAGGCTACATTGAGCACGCTGAGCGGGCGAAGGCCCTGGGCATCCAGTTCCTCTTCAGCGTAATGGGGATTTTTGATGCGCCCCTCTCCTTGCTCGCCATAATACAGGCCGCCGTCTGCAATGCCTTGTATCCGGCCCGGCGTAAAGCCGCATTCGGGTAAGTGGCAAGAGGCGCAGGAGTAGGTTTGCATCCCATCCGGATGCACGGCATCCAGGCCGATGCCCGGCTCGAAAAAGAGCATTTTGCCCAATTCGACCTTTACTTTCAGCAGGGGGTTGTTGGGGTCCTGGGGGATAGATGCCAGGTCGTAAGTCTCCGGCATGGTGTAATAGTCCAAATCCCCCGTAGGAGAAAGGCCTTTTAAGGCCGTCTCTAATTTTTGGTCCAGAGGATTCCGGAGTTGATCTGTCGTACAACCATAGGCTGCAAATAGGACAGCCACAAGCGCGACATAAAGGTGTAAAGTTTTCATTTCATGAGATATCAGTTGTTCAAGGATATTTTGATTTATACAAGGCCCAAAAAGCAACAAAAACCCATCTTCAAAGCGGCGTTTGAAAATCGGTTTTGTTACAGTTTGCACCCCCGGGGGTATAAATCGGCATAAAGGTACGGGAAAATCGGGAAAAGATGCAAGCTTTTTTCAGAAATCCCTTTTATCGGGTAAATAAGCAACAGTCAAAGCGACAAAATCGCTTACACTGAGCTGCTCAGGGCGTTTTTGCATGGCCGGATGCTCTCGTAAGACCTCTTCGGGGAGCAGGCCTCGCAGGGTATTTCTCAGCATTTTGCGGCGCTGCCCGAAGGCCGTTTTCACCATTTGCCGAAAGGCAGGCCAAAGCTCCTCAGGCACCAAAGAAACCTCTTTTCTTTGCAGGCGAATCACGCCCGACTGCACCTTGGGCGGGGGCGAAAAAGAACCCGCCTTCACCGTAAACAGGTACCGCCCCTCGTAATGTGCCTGCACCAATACGCTGAGCACGCCATACGTCTTGCTTCCCGGGCCGGCAACGACCCGCTCGGCGACCTCGCGCTGAAACATGCCCACCAGTTGTGGAATCAAAGCGCGGTGTTCAACCGCTTTAAAAAGGATTTGGGAAGAAATGTTGTAGGGGAAATTGCCGACCAGGCTAAAACACTGCCCTTCAAAAACCGCCTCCAAATCCAACTTGAGGAAATCGCCCGCGATGAGCTTTCCGGCCGTTTCCGGCAAATGCTCTTGTAACCAGGCGATCATGTCGCGATCGGCTTCTATGGCCTTAAAAGCCTCTTCCCGCTCCAGCAAAAAGCGCGTGAGGATGCCTTTGCCCGGCCCCACTTCCAGGATGCGCGGGCAGTCCGGCAGAGGAAGCACTGCATCTACAATACGGGCAGCCAGCCCCCTGTCGGTCAGAAAATGTTGGCCGTATGATTTTTTTGCGCGCATGAAACTGCAAGATAGGCAGGATTTTCTGAACCTGAAATCTATGTGAGCAAAACTCGTTACTTTTGCACAAACAAAAAAAATGAAGAAACCAAGGATAGGAATCACCATAGGAGACATCAACGGCATTGGCCTGGAGGTCATCATCAAAACCCTGGCCAACCCCTTGATCCTGAAGCAAATAACACCCATTGTCTATGGCTCCGGGCGCGTCTTTGCTTACCACCGCAACATCGTCAAAACAGACCAGCTCCCCATCCGGAGCCTGCGCCCGGGCGGGCATTTCCAGGACGACAAGATCAACCTGGTCAATTGCTGGGAAGAAACTGCCTCCATCCAACTGGGAGAGCTCACCGAAGAAGGCGGCAAATACGCCTGGCAATCTCTGCAGCAGGCCATCCAGGACCTGCGCCAGGGCCATATAGACGCGCTGACGACGGCACCCATACACAAAAAGGCCATGCAAATGGCCGGCTTCCATTACGCCGGGCATACCGAATACCTCGCCAAAGAACTGGGCGGCGAAAGCCTGATGATGATGGTCAGCGACCGCATGAAACTGGGACTGGCAACCCACCACATCCCCCTCAAAGAAGTGCCCGCAGCCCTCAGCAAAGGCCTCATCATTCGCAAATTGCGCATCATGGAGCAAAGCCTGCGCCAAGACTTCGGCCTGGAAAAGCCCCTCATCGCCGTGCTCGGCCTCAACCCTCATGCCGGCGACGACGGCCTCATGGGCAATGAAGAAAGTGAATTCATCCGCCCCGCCATCATCGAGCTGAAAAAGAAAAACATGCTCGTCATGGGGCCCTTCCCCGCCGACAGCTTCTTCGGCTCCGGTCAATACGCCAAATTTGACGGCATCCTCGCCATGTATCACGACCAGGGGCTCATCCCCTTTAAAACGCTCTCCTTTGGCGAAGGCGTCAATTTTACGGCGGGCCTGAAATTCATACGCACCTCCCCCGACCACGGCACAGCCATGGACATCGCCGGCAAAAACCAGGCAAACCCGGCCTCTTTCCGCAGGGCTTTATTCCTCGCAGCCGACCTGGTGCGCCAACGCCAAATGACTGAAGAAAACGCCGAAGAAACCGCAGAGCACAAGCCCGAAAGGGAAGAAAGCACACCGGAAACTTAACTGACTGCAATCCTCTGCCTTGCGGCAAACGGATATGCTTTGAACCCGTTCTGCCATAATTTCGTTACCTTTGTGGCGTTTTTGAATGACATCAAAACCGATAAAACATCATGGGAAAAGCCCCGAAGCAAGAAAAAACGCGCTATAGCGATAAGGAACTCGAAGAGTTTCGCGTGCTCATCGAAGAGCGCATCGCCCAAGCCCAAGAGCAATTGGAATACCTCCAAAACCAATTGCGCGAACGCATGGAAAGCGAAGAAAGCAAAGTGCGAAGCCTTGACGATGCTGCAGACACCTCCGAAATGACGTTTCTCATCTCCCGCATGAGGAGCCAAAAGAAACTCATCACCCACCTCGAAAACGCCTTGCTCCGCATAGACAACAAAGTCTATGGCATCTGCCGCGAAACGGGCAAGCTCATCTCCAAAGAACGGCTCAAAGCAGTACCGCATGCCACGCTGAGCATCCTTGCCAAGCAAAACAAGAAAAAGCGATAGATGCAGCAACTCACAAAGCGAAATTGGATCTGGATCGTAACGCTGCTCATCGTCATAGCCGATCAGGTGCTCAAGATATGGGTTAAGCTAAACATGCCCTATGGCACCGACATTTACCTCATCGGCGATTGGGCACGGCTGCACTTCGTCGAAAATGAAGGCATGGCCTATGGTATGACTTTTGGCGGCAAGTACGGCAAACTGGCCCTCAGCCTCTTTCGCATCGTTGCCGTCATCCTGCTCGGCGCTTTTGTCAACTACCTGCGCAAAAAACCGCAAGTACCCAATGGCTTATTGATTTGCTTTGCAGCCATCCTCGCCGGCGCACTCGGCAACATCCTCGACAGCGCCTTCTACGGGCTGATATTCACCCGCGCCTATCCGGGCACCATAGCGCATACCGTGCCCTTTGGCCAGGGCTACGCGCCCTTCTTATACGGCCACGTGGTGGACATGTTCTACTTCCCCATCTGGGAAGGACACTATCCACAGTGGATTCCCTTCCTCGGCGGCAAACATTACCTCTTCTTCTCTCCTGTATTCAACATCGCAGACGTCGCCATCACAACGGGCGTGCTCTCGCTCATTACCTTTTACCGGAAGTTCTTCTTTGCTGAAGAAGAAAAGCAAAAAGAAGAAACGAAAGAAAACAGCCCGGAGCAAAGTGAAGAAACATCCGCTCCCATGTCCGGCGAAAGCGATCTGTCAGAGAAGCCCCAATAGCTCCTTGACCAAAGGCGTAATCAGTGTTTTTTCGTACCCCTTGCGCAGGGCGTGCGCCGTCAATTTTTTGTAAGCGGTAAAAGTATCTGTCTCGCCCAGGCTCTTCTGCTTTTTCTGCAGCACTTTTTTCAGGCTTTCCAAGTAATCCTCATCGTCAATTTCCGACAAAGCTGCCCGGATGCAGTAAGGACTGATGTTGCGTTTTTCCAATTCCCGTGTAATTCGCACCTTTCCCCACGCTTTCATGCGAAATTTGCCGCGAGCATAAGACCGGGCAAAGCGTTCCTCATTGAGGAAATTTTCGCGCACCAGCTCGGCTTTGATCTCCTCAGCCCATTCGCCCCATATCCCCAACTGGTTGAGCTTGCGAAGCACCTCGCTGTGACAACGATCCTGATACGCACAGTAGCGTTGGAGTTTTTTCAAGGCCTCTTCTTTGCTCAGACTCATTTTTTGTAATTTTGCGACAACCTTTAATAAAGGTTCATTAACAACATTAATAATATGCTCAAAGCAAGCGGAAAGCGGGCGGGCGCCCCTTCAGGGGCCGGGAGCGCGGGCGGCCGTGGCTTCTTAATGGCATAGTTTTGCCTCAAAACTTGATGAACCATTACTCAATCACCAAAAACAAACACTCATGAATTGGCTCAATCTCGACAAGCTCACTGAAATACTGACGGCCTACGCACCCAAAGTAGCAGGCGCCATCCTCACCCTCATCATTGGTTTTTGGGTGATCAAAAAGCTCAGCAAAGTAACGTCAAATTTGCTGGAAAAGAAAAAATTCGATGAAACGGTACGCCCTTTCCTGGTCTCCATCGTAGATGTAGGCCTCAAGGTCATGCTGTTGCTTGCCGTGGCCTCCATGTTTGGCATCAACGTAACCTCCTTCATCGCCATTTTTACGGCCCTTGCCTTTGCCATCGGCATGGCCTTGCAAGGCAGCCTCGGCCATTTTGCCAGCGGCGTGCTGCTGTTGCTCTTTAAACCCTATAAGGTAGGAGACCTCGTCACCATCAATGGAGAAACCGGCGTGGTGGAAGCCATTCAGGTCTTCAATACCCTGCTGCGCACGCCCGACAACAAGCGCATCATCATACCCAATGGCGTCGTTACCTCCGGCGTCGTTACCAACATCAGCGGCCAGGGTACCATACGCGTGGACATGAGCTTCGGCATCGGATACAGCGACGACATTGACAAAGCCCGCAGCATCATCAAAGAAGTTGCCGACAAATGCGACCTCATCTTCAAAGACCCGCCCATAGACATCTTCGTGCAAGAGCTGGCCGACAGCTCTGTCAATTTTGCCGTAAGGCCCTGGTGCAAAAGCGAACACTTCTGGGATGTTTACTTCTACATGCACGAAAACATCAAAAAAGCCTTCGACCAGCAAGGCGTCAGCATCCCATTCCCGCAAATGGATGTGCATCTCGATAAATGATGAAAAAAAGAGGTGAAGCGGAGCTTCACCTCTTTCTGACTTCGTCCAAAAAAGCTTCCAGATGGGCGGCAAATTCCTTCGGGTGCTCCATCATGGGAGCATGCCCGCATTGGTCTATAAAGACCAGTTTGGAATTGGGAATCAACTCGTGAAACTGCTCTGCCACAAAGGGGGGCGTGATGCTGTCTTGCTTGCCCCAAATCAACAAGGTAGGTACTTTGATCTTCGGGAGCTCTTCTTCCAGATTGTTGCGAATGGCCGACTTGGCCATGGCAATCACCCGAATGGCCTTTAAGCGGTTGTTGACGATGTCGAAAACCTCATCTACCAACTCTTTGGTAGCCACTGCCGGATTATAGAAGGTCTCCTCGGTTTTTTTCTTGATATACTCGTAATCGCCTCGCTTGGGAAAAGTAGAACCCATGGCCTTTTCAAAAAGCCCCGAACTGCCCGTCAAGATCATAGACCGCACTTTCTCGGGATAGGCCAATGTAAAGAGCAAAGCCAGATGCCCGCCCAGAGAATTGCCCAGTACATGCATTTGAGTATAGCTCTTGTGCTTCACAAAAGCCCCGATGTGCTGCAGCAAGCCCTTTAGCGAAACCTTTCGCAAAGGCATATCGTAAATCGGTAAAATGGGAACGACTACATTGTAGTTCTTGCCAAAGTAATCCAGCAAGCCTTTAAAGTTGCTCAAAGCTCCAAATAGCCCGTGTAACAGCAAGAGGGTTTCGCCCTTTCCGCCGGTTTCGATATAGCGGAAGTCGCCTTCTGTCTTCAGTGCATAGTCCATAACTGCTCCATTCGTGAGCAGCAAAAATAGCACATTTTTCGTGCCTGCAAAGGAAAAAGCAGGCCGCCTTAAAACGGCCTGCTTTTCACATCATCCAATTACACTGGAGTCCTTTGCCATGCTGCCGGAATACATCCAGGCAGCGCCTGCAAGAGCCAGGTCTTTGAGCATCATGGCCATAGAAGTAGCGTCTTCACCACCTGAAGCCATGACTCCCTTCAGGTGAATGGAAAGTGCAAAGATGATCAGCATCAGTCCCAAAAGCGCCGTTCCCAGCTTGTCCCACTTGCCAATCAGGATGGAAACCGCAGCGGCGAGCAAACCAGCTCCGGTGAGATACACCCAAACGACACCGCCGGGAAGGGGTACCATACCTGCCATTTCATTGGCATTCATGAAGTGGAAAAGCCCAAAAATAGCTATGGGCAAAGCGTACAAATAGCGTCCAAGTCCAAGTATTGCATTCATAAGGCAAAATGTTTGGTTATAAAATATTCGTTTTGTTTACAGCAAATATATAAAAC
>WGBN01000463.1 GCA_015494245.1 Saprospiraceae bacterium
CGTACAACCCTGATATCAGCAGCGAAGATAGAAAAAAAATCAATTTTGCTGCTCTTTCTGTCTTAAAATTTCTAAAAACAAATAGGTCCATCCGGAGAGGAAGAGCAGCCCGCCAATGGGCGTTATGGGGCCCAGCCAGGCAGTATTTTCCCACTCCAGCAGTTCCTTACAGGCGAGCAGATAGAGCGAGCCGGAGAAAAAGAGCATGCCGAGCAGAAAGAAGAGTGCGCTTCGATAGCCTTTGAAGGCGGGGCGTGCCGATTGCAGGGTGAGAACGAGCAGAGCAGCCAGGGTGTGGTAAAACTGGTAGCTGACACCCTTGTTCCATATCTCCAATTGCCGGGCATCGAGTTTGTCGGCCAGACCGTGGGCGCCGAAGGCTCCCAGAGCTACGGCGAAAAAACCCGCGAGGGCTGTAAACATCCAGAGTTTTCGGTATTTCATCTTGAGTATTTTTTTGTGATAGTTTCCTATGAGCGGGGGCAATTGTGACTCAGGTCCCAATGGATGGGAGTTATGCCGTGCTCTTCCAAGTAAGCATTGGCTTTGGAAAAGTGACGGCAATGGAAGAAAGCTCCGCCGGCCAGGGGCGAGGGATGCGCTGCTTCGAGAATCAGATGTCTTTCGGGATTGATGAGCAGCTTCTTCTTGCGGGCAAATCCCCCCCAAAGCATGAAGACCAGATGCTCGCGTTCGTCAGAAAGTTTTCGGATGACGGCATCGGTAAACGGCTGCCAACCGATGTGCTCGTGAGAGCGGGCGCGGTTTTTGAGTACGGTCAGGAACGCATTGAGCAGGAGCACGCCCTGTTTAGCCCAGGGTGTGAGATCCCCACCCGGAGGCAGAGGAACGCCCAGATCGGTGTGCAATTCCTTGAAGATGTTTCGCAGCGAGGGTGGTATGCGCACACCACAAGGCACGGAGAAACTCAGCCCCATGGCCTCTCCCGGATTGTGGTAGGGGTCCTGCCCCAGAATAACCACTTTGACTTTGTCAAAAGGAGTGGTGTTGAAAGCGTTGAAAATGAGCGGGCCGGGAGGATAAATGGTCTTTCCGGCAGCCTTGTCGGCCTTGATATGAGCGACCAATTGCTCGAAATAGGGCTTGTCGAATTCTTCCTGCAGAACCTTCTTCCAACTTTCTTCAATTTGAACCTGCGCCATATTTTGCTGTTTTGTACCTGTTGAAACCTCAATACTCTGTGCGAAGATGCAAAATTCTTTATTTTTGCAGTTCAAAAGCACGAGGTCCCGTAGCTCAGTGGATAGAGCAACTGCCTTCTAAGCAGTCGGTCGCAGGTTCGAATCCTGCCGGGATCACAAAAAGGAGTATGGCTTTGCCGTACTCCTTTTTTTATAATGGTTCATTAAGTTTTCAGGTAGCCTAGATCATGGGGCATTATGGGGCCTGCCCGCGCCCCCGACCCCTGAAGGGGCGCCCTCCCGCCTCTTTTCGGAGCCAGGGAGGTCAAGGTGGCCAAAAACTTAATCAACCATTGTTTTTATGTGATTAGAAATTTTCAGGTATGGATAAAATGGGCATTTTGGCCTGATAGATCATTTTTTTGGTTTTGCTGTAGTCGAAGAGGCTTTCCAGAAAGTTTCGCCGGTGAGTCAGCATGACGAGCAGGTCTATGTGGTTTTCTTCGACGTAATGGCTGAGGGGGGCGTAGATGTGCTCGCCTTTGAGGATTTCAAAGTGACAGAGCAGTTCGTTGTCTTGATATTGCTTTTGGAGGGCTTCCATCCTGGCCTGCAACTCTTCGCTGCCGGCTGTATTGACGTTGAGGCAGTGGAGCCTGGCGGCAAAGGGCTTGGCAAATTTCAGGGTGTATTCCAAAGCGCGCGTTTCATCTCGGCTCAGATCGAGGGCTACGGCGATGTCGTCTATCTTCCCGTCGAATTTGGCTTCTTCAGGCACGCCCAGCACGGGGCAGGGGGCATTTTCCATGACTTCCGCCGTGTTGCTGCCGAAAAACAGGCTCTTCAGGCCCGTAGCTCCTTTGGTGCCCATGATGATGAGTTCGGTCTCTGTCTTTTCGGCCGTTTTGATGATGGTCTCCACAGTGGGGCCTTCTTCCATCATACTTTCGATGCTTACATCTTGAAGGCCATTTTTTTGGGCCAGTTGGTGCAAAAGCGGGATTTGGTTTTTGAAGTTTTCAAATTCCTCCAATTCTATGGAGTCATAGACCTCCCGCAGTGTATTGGGCAAGTGTACGCTGCTCACGTCGGGCAGTTGATACACGTGCAGGACGGTGAGGGGAAGTTGAAAGGCTTTGGCGATTTCCAGAGCGTATATAAAGGCGTGATTGGCTGCTTCGGAGAAATCCGTGGGGAAGAGGATGCGTTTCATTGGCTTTATTCAGTTTGTTTTAAAGGGAGAGGCGTTTTCCCTCTTCCTTTAAAACAAACTGAAAGTCATGCTTGTTGCAGGCGCTTAACGGCTTACGCTAAATTTTTTAACGGCTGTTTGAGCGCCGCTTTCCACGCGCAGCAGGTAGAGCCCGGAGCTTAAGTCTGCCGGCAAAGCTACAGTATAGGACTGCACGCCTTTTTGCAGGGCAATGGGCTGTGTAAGCAACCTGCTGCCGTCCATGCGATAGAGGCTGATTTGGGCTTCTCCGGCCTGGGGGCTTTGCAAAGAGAATTGCAATTCCTGCGAAGCGCTGAGCGCAAGCCTGTCAATCACAAACTCCTGTGTATCGCCAAGCTGTACGGCAAGCACATCTGAGTAGGAAAAGCTGCCGTTGTAGTCCGTTTGCTTGAGGCGGTAGTAAAGCGTGCCGGCCTGTTTGTAGAGGGGAGCCTCTTCGTCGGTATAGCTGTATTTCAGCGTGAAATAAGAAGTGCCGGCGCCCTCTATCCGCTCAATTTCTTTGAAGTTTATGCCATCTATGGAGCGCTCTACACTGAAGTAGTCGTTGTCGGTCTCCGTGGCCGTAGCCCAGTCGAGCACCACGGCCTGACCGGTATAGCGGCCGGTGAAGTACTCCAGCTCTATGGGCAGGGCCAGGCAGGCTATGCTGGTAGCTGCGCCACAGGAGTTGGTCGCCTTGGCGTAGAAGTTCACGCCCTGGTGGTTGGTGTGTACGTTGGAGACCGTGAGCGTGGCCGTGGTAGCTGTGGTAGCAATGCTGTAGTCGCCTCCACTGGTGAGCGCGGGATTGGCAGGGTCGCCTTCGTGGAAGGTGAAAGTGATGCCCATGTTGTCATTGTCCGTAGCCGAGACGCTGAAGGTGAGTTGGTCGTTGGCATTGTTGCAACTCGTGATGCTGAGAGCAGGGGTTACTTCTGCGGTGATGGCCTGAGAGGCAAAGCCTGTTCCACAGGCGTTGTTGGTAGTTACAGAATAAGTGCCGGCTGTATTGGTGAAGATGGATGAAGAAGTCTCTCCGGTATTCCAGGAATAGCTGGCCGTAACGCCTGTAGGCAATTGAGCAGCGAGTTCAATTTTGATGCCATTGCAGCTTTCCGTTCCATCGGGTGTGGCGATGGTGGTAGGAGAAGGTTGGTCGTTGATGGTAACCAGAAAGTCCAGATTGACAGGGTCCATGCCTCCGTTGTGCGTGGCTTGGCAGCGTAATATATAAGAGGAACCTAATATCCCCGCAGCCGATACAGTTACTGCAACTATTGTCGTGGCGTTATTGGGAGCGCTACCTGTAAGGGGGCCTGAAAGCGCCAAACCACCATATGGGGCGAACCATTGGTAATCTGTAGGGTCTCCATTGCTTCCACCATCAATAATAACTGCCTCTACTGTAATGGTGGTATTGCTACCCGAAATGCAAACTGTTGGCATCTGATTAAAAGCTTTGAGCTCATAATCGGCCTGCCCAAAGCTATATTGGACGAAAAGAAGCAGAAAAGCGGAAAGTAAAAATTTAGTTTTCATTCGTATAGTTTTTGATTTTTCAGGAAATAGCGCCATATAGCTCAATCTTCAGCACTCCGGCAACGAGCTGCTGAAATGCTTTTGTTTAAGCCGATTCTGGCATTTGTGGTTTTAAGTTGGTGCAGCAGGACAACAAAAGGCGTTTTTCTTTGTTGCCTCAAAGTACAAAGGTACAACCTCTACCCGAAAAAAGCAAGCCTTTTGTGCGTATCTTTGCTTAAATTTTTTTGCTATGTCTCGGAGAAGAAAACGCGGGGGTGAACCCGACCAGCCCTTACCTAAGCCCAGCAGGGAAAAATTGCGGGAAGCTATGTACGTCTTTAAGTACATACGGCCGTATCGCTGGCATTTGGTGATAGGTCTAATGCTGTTGTTTGCATCGAGTCTGGTCTTTATGGCCTTTCCCTATCTGGCGGGCCTGATGGTAGATGTGGCCCAGGGAAAAACGGGCCGGCCTATGGACCTGACTCAGGTGGGTTGGATATTGCTGGCTGTTTTGATTGCACAGGGAGGGATTTCCTATGGAAGAGTCATGCTCTTTGCCCAGGTCAGCGAGAAGGGCATTGCGGCCCTTCGACGGGCTTTGTATCAAAAGCTCATCACGCTCCCCCTGCCTTTTTTTGAGCAAAATCGCAGCGGAGACCTGGTGAGCCGCATTGCGGGAGATGTGGAAAAACTCTACAACGCCTTTTCGATCACCATAGCCGAGTTTTTGAGGCAGATCATCATTCTCGTTGCGGGCATCGTCTTTCTCGCCATTACCACGCCGCAACTGGCCTTGATCATGCTGCTGACCTTCCCCGTGGTGGTCTTGCTGGCCATGCTCTTCGGGCGCAGGATACGGGCGCTTTCCAGGCAGCGTCAGAAAGCGCTGGCCGATTCCGGCACCATGGTCTCTGAGGCTGTACAAAACATCCAAACGGTGAAGACTTATACGGGAGAGTGGTTGGAAATCAGTCGCTACGGCCGCCTCATTAAAAAGGCGGTGGACATCTCCCTGCGCTATGCTCATGCGCGGGCCTTGTTTAGTGTCTTCATCATTGTCTTGCTCTTTGGCGCGCTCTTTTTCATTATATGGGAGGGGGCCAACCTCTTACAGGCGGGCAAAATCACTGCCGGAGACCTGATCTCCTTCGTCTCCTACACAGCCATCATCGGCGGAGCCATAGCGGGTCTGGGGAATTTCTATACGGACTTGCTGGGGGCCCTCGGAGCCACCGAGCGCATACGCGAAATTCTGCGCACAAAGCCCGAAATAGAGCTGAATGCAGAAGCCGAAGGGGCATCAACTCCAGGTGTTAACTCCACCAAAGTGCAAGGCCACATCCGTTATGAAGAGGTGCGTTTCAGCTATCCCACCCGCCCCGATACAGAGGTGTTGAAAGGCATTACCTTAGAGGTAAAGCCCGGCCAGAAAATCGCTTTGGTAGGCCCCAGCGGTGCGGGCAAATCCACCATTGTGCAGCTTTTGCTGCGCTTTTACGATCCCAATTCGGGCAGCATCTTGTTGGATGGCAAGGACATCCGCGAGTACGATTTGCGGGAGTACCGCAGCCACATAGCTCTGGTGCCGCAGGAAGTCCTGCTCTTCGGAGGCAGCATACGGGAGAACATCCTCTACGGCAAGCCCGATGCCACGGAAGAAGAAGTCATACAAGCTGCCCGCCAGGCCAATGCCTGGGAGTTCATCTCCGGCTTTCCGGATGGACTGGATACCATTGTGGGTGAGCGGGGCGTGCAACTCTCCGGCGGACAGCGGCAACGCATTGCCATTGCGCGGGCCATCCTCAAAGACCCCGAAATCTTGCTGTTAGACGAAGCGACTTCTTCCTTAGATGCCGAGTCTGAGCGGGTTGTACAGGATGCGCTCGATAAGCTGATGGAAGGCCGCACATCCATCGTCATTGCCCACCGCCTTGCAACGGTGCGTTCTTCCGATCGCATCTATGTCATTGAGCAGGGCAGGGTGGTCGAAGAGGGTACGCACGAAGAGCTCTCTGCCATTCCGAATGGCATTTACAGCAGTCTGGCACGCCTGCAATTTGTAGTTTCCGAGGCATCCTAAAGCAGATAAACATGAGAAGCCTTTTTGATCTCTTTTCCTTTCAAAGGACCCGTCGCGTCAGGCTCAGTGGACGGGAGTATCTCTTCTATGGCGGTGCCGGGCTCTTGTTGTTGGCGCTGGTCATTGCTTACGGTGTGGAGATCAGGCATTTCAAAGACCTCCTGCATCCCGGCCGCCTGATGGGTTACTCGGCTCTGGCCGGTCTGCTCCTCGGTATCGGCTTGGGCTTTGTGCTGCGGGCAGCCTTGGAGAAGCGCAGGGGGCGCCGCTTTGAGCCTTTGGAGCGCGTTCAAATACACCTCATCACCTTTTTGCTTTGCATGTTTTTTGCCCCGCTTTTCGCCAGTTGGCTGAATCGCAGCCTGGCTTCCAAAGAGGTGGTGTGGCTGCCCTTTGTTTTTTACCGCGAAGAGGCCTTTTACAGCAATCGCTATGGTTTGCCGAAAGGCGAAAAGCCTGAAGCCACGGGCTACCACCTCTATCTCTTCGATCAGGATATTGAAGAAACTCATCTCTTCACTTTGCCCGTGCCCGTAGCCGAAGGACTTGCTCAGGGAGCCGATATCAAATTGCCTTTTCATCGGGGCGCTCTTGGTGTTTATATTTTAGATAAGGACTTGCTAACGGCTGATAATCAGTAACTTATGGCTCCCTTATGGAAGGAAAACTTCTCACTCAAACAGCTCAATACTTTTGGTTTTGATGCCCGTGCCCGTCGCTTTACGGAGCTGCAAAAGCGGGAGGATTTGGACGCCTTCTTCGAGCGGGGCCGTGCACCCGCGCTATTGCTGGGAGCCGGCAGCAATGTCCTTTTGCTGAGGGAGGAATACGAAGAAGTGGCCCTCAACAGCCTGAAGGGCAAGCGCCTTCTCGATGAAAACGAAGACAGCGTACTCCTCGCCGTGGCCTCGGGCGAAATCTGGCACGAGCTGGTGCTCCAAACGCTGCAGCAGGCCTGGTATGGCCTGGAAAACCTGTCCCTGATTCCGGGCACGGTGGGCGCAGCTCCCATCCAGAATATCGGGGCTTATGGCGTGGAGTTGGAGTCGGTTTTGGAGGAGGTGCTTGCCAGGGAATGGAGCACGGGCGAGCTGCGTCGCTTTTCGCGGGAGGAGTGTCAATTGGGCTATCGGGACAGTTTTTTCAAGCAGGCGGGTAAAGGCCGTTATTTCATCGAAGAGGTCGTCTTGCGATTGAGCAAGCGGCCCGATGTAAATTTGTCTTATGGTGCCTTGCGGCAAATGTTAGAGCGGCAAGGCATCAGCGAACCCTCTCCACAGGATGTGAGCCGGGCCGTGATCGAAATCCGCCAAAGCAAGTTGCCCGCGCCTGAGCAAATCGGAAATGCCGGCAGCTTTTTCAAAAATCCCGTGCTCTCGGGCCTGGCCGCGCAGCACTGGTTAGAGCTCTTCTCCGAAGCGCCTCACTACGTCCTTGAGTTCGATGAAGAGGGATGCCCCCTCACCATCAAAATCCCCGCCGCCTGGTTGATCGAACAATGCGGCTGGAAAGGCCGGCGCCGCGGCGCCGTAGGCGTACACGAACGCCAGGCCCTCGTGCTGGTACACTACGGCGGCGGCAAAGCCCGCGAGCTGCTCGCACTGTCCGAAGAAATCCAACAAAGCGTCTATGAGCGCTTCGGCCTGCAGTTGGAAAGGGAGGTGAATGTGGAACGCTGCGCGTTCTAATGTGGGGCCTGCGGCCCTAATGTGGACGCTTCGCGTCTAATGTGGAAGCCTTGCGGCTTCTAATGTGATTTTACGCTCGCTTCGCATCGCGCCCAACGAAAGGATCGGGGAGCCTGCCTGCTGCCGAGGCATCGGCAGGCAGGCCGACGAAGGAGGATCCCTGAGCCGTCCTATTGGCCGTCATTCGCGTTTGCCTGCTGCAGGCAGGCTCAGGTACCTGCTGTATGCCACACCTCCCAGCATACTGAGGACGCCTCCCAGCAATGCGGTGATGAGCAAGAGGGCCGCGGCCGGCAGGTGGAAGAGCTCGCCCATTTGGGCCGTCAGCAGGCCCTCGTTGCGGAGGTGGAACCAGAGGGCCGTGAGTCCCCAACTGAGGACGCCTGCGAGAAAGAAGAAGAGCAGTTCGCTCTTGCCCGGGCCAAAGCCTTTCGGCAAGGGAGAGAGCGCCCATAAAAAGGAGATGAGCAGGCCCGACCACCAAAGGGGTATCCACAGCAGGGCAGCGACCTGGATCAGGCTGAGGGCCAGGAGTGCAAAGAAGTTGTTGGTCTTCACGAGCTTTGTTTGGGTTGGTAAAAAACGATGTGTTGTTGCCGGATTTGCTGCCTGAAGGGCTCGGGCAGGTATCTCCAGTCGTGCAAATCTATGCGAATATTCAGATTGCTTTCTTCGCAGGCTTCCTTTAAGTCGTAAAATCGGGCCTCGTCTTCTTTGGAGGTAAAAACTGCCAGGTCTAAATCGCTGGAGGGACGGGTTTGGGGCGTGATGCGAGATCCAAAAGCCCAGATGGTTGCTTTGGGGAGGTGTTTTTTGACCAGTTGTAACAACAATTCGTGGTCTTCGGGACGCAGGTTTATGTTTTGGGTTTTTACTTCCATGTTTTTCCTGTCAGGGTTTCATAAAGCGCAATGGCATCTGAGATGAAGTCTTGGGTAATCTGCAGGGTTTCGGCAGCTTTTTGTCCGGAATAATCGTGGCTTGTAGCAATGCGGGCGTTGGCGTAGTTGATCCATTGAGAGATGTCAGAAGGCAAAAGTTTGTTTTCAAAGGCAAGCCGAAATATGGGTTTGGGGCTATTAGGTGTATCGGTGAGCCCAAGAGCTTCTGTAAGGTAGCGTTTGAGCGTTTTCCAGAGGATTTCATAACAGGTTTCAAAGCGTTGGATAACGGATTCTTTGATGGCCTCTTTATCCAATTCGCTCAGTTCAGGGCGTTGGTCGGCGGAGTTATAGTTGGCGTATTGTAGCTGCAACAAGCGCAGGGAATTTTCCAGTTTTTGGTAGTCTATCATGTCTGAATTTTATTCTATACAAAGATACATCATTTACTCGGGAGTTGCAGCCAGTTGGACATCAAAATAGCGGTCATTCAGCCAGATGGGGAGGAAGTCGTCGTAATGCGGGCTGCCCGGGTTGCCGGATTGGCCGCCCGGATAAACGCAACGGGCTTTGGGGCTTGTTCCCGTTTCGACGATCATGCGCCAGGAGGGGCCGAAGCCTTCTCGTATGGCTCTGGGGGCTGTGGGATGGCCTCCGGCGCTGAGGCCGTTGCGGCTGAAAGCGGGTAGTTTGGCCATGTGCGAGATGTCCAGTTTGCGGTAGGAGCCCCAGTTGAAATCGGGGGAGGCAAAGTCTTCTCCGAGTTCTTCACTCATTTGCCGAAAGGCGGATAATGCGACTGCTGCTGCATCTTCGTGTTCGGGCGTGCTTTGGATGTCCCAGAATCCCGCTTGGGGCAGGCTGTCTAAGAGGGCGATGGTGCGCCAGCCTTCGGGCATGAGTACGGGCATGCTGTCGCGCAGGGCGAACCATTCATCCCAACTCAGCTCGTAGAAGTTTTGCCACCACTTGTCGTAGAGTGCGGGCGCTTTGAGTCCGGCTTCAAAGCGATAATCCCACTTGCGCAGGCTGTCGAGCATGGATTGTTGGAGGGGTGTTAGCGCTGTGCTGTCTAAGTGCCGTATCAGGGCGGGGAGGTTTTCTTCGGCCTGGAGGCTGTAGTTGCTGCATTGCAGGGCCATCATGTCTTCGGCAGTGATGTCGTGCATTTTTGCCAGGCTGCGGTTGATGAAGCGCCCGCGGTAGTCGGCGAAGCGGCCGGTGTAGTAGTAGGGGTAGCTCAGGTCGGTGGAGCGTTGGTTAGCCGAGGAAATGAAGCCCCGTTGGGGATTGAGCACTTGGGGCTGCTCTTCGAAGGGGATGAAACCCTGCCAGGCGTTTTCGCTTTGGCTGCCGTCTTGTACGAAGCGTCCCTGTTCGTGCCTGCGTATCGGGAATTTGCCGGCGATGAGCAGGGCGATGTCGCCATCGGCGGAGGCGAAGGCGAAGTTTTGGGGTGGCGACTGGTAACTTTGGAGGGCCTGTTTGAACTCGCGATAGTTGTGAGCGCTGTTGATGCGCAGGAAGACGCTGAGCTGGTCGGGCGGAGGCGGCATCAGAGCCAGCCACTGCATGGCGAGATCGGCGTAGTGCTCGTCGGGGTCTTCATAGACGACGGGTCCCCAGACGGTGTATTTGACCGTGTCGCGCAGTGGTTCTTTGCGCCCTTTGACGCGGATGACTTCCACGACTTTGCGCACGGGTTTTTTCTCGCCGTCGAGCAGATAGAACTCTTTGTCGCTGTCAGCCCATTGGATGGAGTACCAGTCGAGCACGTCCTGACCGACATTGGTCACGCCCCAGGCGATGTGTTCGTTGAAGCCGATGATGATGCCGGGCAAGCCGGGGAGGCTGACGCCGTGGACTTTCATCTCGGGCGTTTGGATTTCCAGCTCGTACCAGATGGAGGGCAGTTTGAGAGGCAGGTGGGGGTCGTTGCAGAGGATGGGTTGGCCGGAGGCCGTTTTGGCGCCGCTTACGGCCCAGTTGTTAGAGCCGATAAACTCGGGTGGCTGGGGCAGCAGCCTGAGCGGAAGCATCTCGCGCAGGGCAGGGATGGAGCCGTAATGCGCGGGAGGCGGGTTGTATTTGGCGAAAGCCGTACCTACCGGAATAACAGGGGATTCACCGGGGTTGTATTCGGGATAGATGAGGTCGAAGCTGTCGCGTCCCAGCCATTTCAGGGCGTTGGTGGCTTGCAGGTCGTTGTTGCCAAAGCAGAGCGTCTGCTCCATGGATTTGATGATGAGGGCCGAGTGCAGGGGCGTCCATTTTTCGGGTGCGAAGGACATGAGTTTGTACTCGAGGGGGTAGTCGCGGGGGCTGAGCTGTGAGATGTAGGCATTGATGCCGGCGGTGAAGGCTTCGAGCAGGGGAAAATCCCCGGATTTTTCCCAGGCTTTGACGGTTTCTTCGGCGGCCAGCAGCAGGCCGAGCCGGCGTTGTTGGCGGTCCACATCCACGAGTTTTTCACCCAGCACTTCGGCCAGCCTTCCGGCGGCGTGGCGGGTGGTCATATCCATTTGCCAGAGGCGTTCGCGGGCAGTGAGGTAGCCCTGTGCGAAGTAGGCATCTGCTGCATTTTGAGCGAAGATGTGGGGCAGGGCGCGTTCGTCGTAGCTTATTTGTACGGGTTTTGTCATGCCCTCGAGCATCAGCGTTTCTGCTGTAAGCTGTTTTTCGGTGGGCAGGGCCTGGCGCCAAAAGCCGGTGGCGGGGGAGAGCAGCCTTCCCGGAGCGGGCAGGGGGCCGAGGGGTTTGCTCAAGGCAAATACAAACAGGGCAGACGCGAGAAGGAGGAGTAGGTTGCGCATAGGGGTGCTCATTCTTGTAAACTTGTGCAGGCAGGCTACAGGTAGAGGCCTGCTTCTTTTTTGATGGCGCGCAGGGCGGTATCCATAGGCAGGTGTTCTGACCTTTCGGTAAATGCGAGCAGGCGCTGAACGAGTTCTTCGGAGGGGGCGTTGGGATCCAATTGTTCTGCCACGGCCCGGATGATGTTGACGGTTTCGTTGCGGGCAGCCTGGAGGATGTCCCAGAGTTGCTCAGAGACGTAAATTTGCTGGGTGATGTTGTGCTCAAATTCCTGCTGCAGGGCGATGAGCATGGCCATTTGCAGGGAGGCCACAGTGCCCTCTTTGGTCTTTAGGCGCAGCGTGAGGTTGGGGATGGAAGAGCGCTCGCACAACAGCGAAAGCCGCTCATAGGCCTGGAGCCGCAGGGGGAGGGAGGTCTTCTTGTTGTCGCGCTTCAAATCGAGCAGCCTCAGTTCGTATTGCTTGTCCAAATAGGTCTTGATCAGGAAGTAGGCCGTCAGGAAGACCAACAGTCCGGGCAGGGTGTATTTCAAAATTTCCAGTACGGTTGTCATGGGCAGTTTTTTTGCGTTTTTCTTTGGCTTGTCGGGCCTGCGGGGGATGGTTTGCGAGGGTCAAATGTAGGGAAAAATCAACAAAATTCGATTTTTATTTGTATCTTTGAGGAAAGCTACCCATTTCACCAAAAAGTGAGTTCATTATGAGCAATGACAACAACACCCGCATAGAAGCGCCCATCTCACTTACGGATACTGCTGTTAAGCAGATCAAAACCATTCGTGATGAGCAAAATATCCCCGAAGATCACGCCTTGCGCGTGGGCGTTACGGGAGGCGGTTGCAGCGGTTTTTCCTATGTACTTGGCTTTGATGTGCAAAAGGAGAATGATGATGTCTTTGAAGTCAAAGGCGTAAAAGTCGTCATGGATCGCGCTCACGCGCTCTACCTCCTCGGCATGGAGATAGATTGGTTGGAGGGCCTGAACAATCGGGGCTTCAGTTTTAATAATCCGAATGCAAGTAGTACTTGTGGCTGCGGCTCCTCCTTCTCCACAGAGTGAGAGGGGAGTCTTCTTTGGGAAGAAGACAGTGAGCCTCTTGTGGCTGCGGCTCCTCCTCCTTCACGAGGTGAAGAGGGGAGTCTTCTTTGGGAAGAAGACAGTGAGCCTCTTGTGGCAGCGGCTCCTCCTTCTTCACGAGGTGAAGAGAGGAGTCTTCTTTGGGAAGAAGACAGTGAGCCTCTTGTGGCAGTGGCTCCTCCTTCTCCACAAAGTGAGAGGGGAGTCTTTTTTGAGAAGAAGACAGTGAGCCTCTTGCGGCAGCGGCTCATCTTTACCTCCCCTTCGCCAACAAGGATTCAGCCGCGAAGCGCCCACATCAGAACGCGCAGCGTTCCAC
>WGBN01000464.1 GCA_015494245.1 Saprospiraceae bacterium
TTTCTAATGTAAAAACAAAAACAACACGAATATGAACATCATCGTACTCATCAAACAGGTACCCGACCTGGTAGAGGAATTGGAAATAGATTCCTCCGGAAAGGATTTGGATCGGGAATGGCTCAAGTACAAGGTCAACGAATTTGACGATCACGCTCTGGAAGAAGCCTTGTTGCTGAAGGAAGACCAGGGAGGCTCTGTCATAGCCATGGCTTTGGATGGCCAGGACGTGGACAAGGCGCTGTACGCCGCTGCTGCTAAGGGCGCCGATCGCGTCGTGAAGGTAACGGGCGTTGGCGAAAACCCCTCCAACCACCAGGCTGCCAGGGCTTTTGCCAATGCCATTTCCGGCATGGATTACGACTTGATTTTTACCGGCGTACAAAGCGTGGAAGACCGCGACGGTCAGTTGCCCGTTTTGGTGGCGCATTATCTCGGGTTGCCCCACGTGAGCGTGGTTTCCGGCGTGCAGGTAGAGGGCGATAAAGCCGTAGTGCACAAGGAATACGGCGGCGGTATGATGGCCGAGCTGGAAGTGGATCTTCCCGCCGTGCTGGGCATCCAGGCCGCCCGTGAAACGCCCCGCTATGTGCCCGTTGCCCGCGTGCGTCGTGCCATGCGCGGCACGGAGCTGGAGGAAGTCTCCGCAGGCGATGTGGATGCATCGGCAGGTTCCGAGGTAGCCCGCATGTTCAAGCCCGAAACCGGCGCCGGAGCGGAGATGCTCGAGGGCAGCGCCGAAGAAGTGGCCGACAAGATCGTTGGCATCCTCAAAGAAAAGGGCATCGTCTGAGTCTAAGCCCAAAGCGATTTGGGCGACACAGGCGCCCAAACTCCCGGAGCTGAAAGCGAGGCTTTTTCAAACCATTCGGTTTGGGCATAAAACCAAAAAAAACAAGAAACATGAAAGTTCTAATCGTAGCCGAACACTTAAACGGCAAACTCGAAGATATCACCTTTGAAATGCTCGGCAAAGCCAAAGAGCTTGGCACGGCCGAGGTGGCGCTCCTGGGCCACAATGCAAAGGATCTGGCAGCTCAATTGGGCAAGGCCGATACCGTGATTTACATGGACAGCCCCGAGCTGGCACAGTTTAATCCCGAAACTTACGGCAAGGCCCTCAAAGCCATTGTTGAGGCCCGTCAGCCCGACATCGTTTTGATTGGCAACACCTCTATGGGTATGGATTTGGCCGCTGCGCTGAGCGTAGATTTGAACATGCCGCTGGTGGCCTATGCCGTAGATGTTGCTCCTGACAAGGTCGTCAGCTCGCTGTACGGCGGTAAGATGAATGTGGAGTCCTCTGTGAGCACGCCTTTCATCGCTTCTGTGCTGGCGGGGTCTTTCCCGGCCGATGCTGGCAGGGGCGATGGCAGCCCGGCCATCGAAGAAATGGCAGCTCCCGACCTGGGCGGTGCCAAAGTGCGCTTCAAGCAGCTCATCGAGCCGGAAGGCGGCGATGTGGACATCACCCAACAGCCCATCCTCGTGAGCGTGGGCCGCGGCATTCAAAACGAAGACAACCTGCCCATGGCCGAAGAGCTGGCCGGAAAATTGGGCGGCGCCGTCTCCGCTTCCCGTCCCATCATTGACAACAAGTGGCTGCCGAAAACCCGCCAGGTGGGTAAGTCGGGCCTGAAAGTCAAGCCGAAATTGTACCTCGCCCTGGGCATCAGTGGCGCTCCCGAGCACATCGAGGGCATGAAAGACGCCGACCTCATCATCGCCGTCAATACCGACCCCAAGGCGCCCATTTTTGATTACGCGCATTACGGCACTACGGTGGACCTCTTCGATCTGGTGCCGGCTCTGACAAGCAAACTTTAAACAAGTTCGTTGCAGGCAGAAAGGACCTCCCGAGTCCTTTCTGCTTTTTTGTTCTATTCAAAACCAAAAGCGAAAAACTATGGAAATCACCAGACACATATTTCGAAATTTTCCGGAATGGTTGCAGATAGCCTTTTATGTCGTGGGCTTTGCGACAATTTTTTATTTCCTGTTTAGCTCGTATAAAATAGTACAAAAATACCGCAAAGGCCGCCCTGCCGGTCGCTGGAACAATTTCGGAGCGCGCTTTATGAAAGCCCTGGGCACCATGGCGAAGCACTCCACCATTTCCAAGCGCAACAAATACGTGGGCTATGCCCACTGGATGATTTTCTGGGGCTTTGTCGTGCTCTTCATAGGCACCGTCATCGTGGCC
>WGBN01000465.1 GCA_015494245.1 Saprospiraceae bacterium
CTTTGCAACTGAACAGGCCCTCTCCTCAATTGCGCAGACAAAACAAGATTAAAACCATACAGGCATCCCTCGCCATCGAAGGAAACAGCCTCAGCACAGAACAAATCACTGCCATGATAGACAACAAGAGCGTCATTGGCCCGGCCAAAGACATTCTGGAAGTGAGCAATGCCATTAAAGTATATGAAGAGGTGCACAACCTCAATCCCTATGAAATTTCCTCATTTCTACATGCCCATAAGCTCCTGATGGAAGGCCTGATAGAAAGGCCCGGGAAATTTCGCACAGGAGCCGTGGGTATCTTTAAAGATACGCAGATTGCCCATCTGGCTCCACCTGCAGAGCGCCTGCCTTTTCTCATGAAACAGTTGTTCACCTATCTCAAAGAAGATGATGCCCCCATGCTCATCAAGAGCTGTGTGATTCATTACGAAATAGAATTCATTCATCCTTTCATAGATGGAAACGGGCGAATGGGCAGACTCTGGCAAACCCTGGCACTCATGCAGGAGTATCCCATTTTTGAGTACTTGCCCTTTGAAACCATCATCAAAGAACGGCAGCAAACCTACTATCGGGTACTGGGAATTTGCGACAAACAAGGTCAATCTACGCTATTCATCGAGTTCATGCTCGCCGCCATAGATGAAGCGCTCTCAAAAATCATTCAAACACCGGTCAAAAAACTCACTGCCGATGAGCGAATGCGTTATTTTCTGAGCACCACAGAAGATGACTTTTTCACCCGCAAAGATTATCTGAAAATATTCAAAGACATTTCTCCTGCTACAGCCAGTCGCGACTTGCGACGGGCTCTGAAGCAGGGCCTTATCGTGCGGGAAGGGGATAAGCGAACCAGCCGCTACAAGAAAACCTAAACTTGCGCACAGCTCACCTCATCAAACGCATCAACTCCTTTTTAAAAGCTTCCGGCGCTTTCAGTTGAGCAAAGAAGCGGTGATCAAAATCTTCTACGACTTTCACGGCTTGGGCGAGTACTTCCCGCCCGTGAGGCGTCAGGCTGATGACCTTGGCACGGGTGTCCCTGCTGTGGGGAGCTCTGTTGAGCAACCCTTTTTTTTCCAGCTTTCGCAAAACGTTAGACGTCATCATCACGTCCATCTCTGTGCGGCGTGCAATATCGCTTTGCGTCAGCTCATCGCTGCGCTGCTCCATCCAGTGGGCATTGGCCAGAAAGACAAACTGCGCATGCGTAAGCCCCAAGGGTCTCAGGCTGCGACGAATCTCCCGATGCCAGTACGTATAGACCTTATACAGCAAAAAGCCCGGAGCATCTTCGGGTGATTTGTAGGTGAAATGTACTTTGTCCATTTTTCAACAACGCTTTTAGTTTAAAGTCTCCTGATGGTGCAAAGGACTATCGGAGTCCGTTTTTTAAAGAAGCCCTAATTTAAACAAACAAAGTCTCATCCAGCCGCTTCTTCTGCCGCAGGTGATGTTTAAAGTGCATGGGTATCAGGGCAAACCACTCTCCGGCACTGAGGTGTCCCAGAGCGGGATGTGCAGATTTTCCCCGACCTTTGCGCTGCTTAAGCGTCTCCAGGGCGGCGGACATTCTTTCCCTGACTTTATCCAGCCCCCTTTTGAGCTGCTCCCTGCTCTCCGGTTGTGCGGGCGTATATTCCTCTGAGGCCGGCACCTTGATGCGTACCGGCGGGAAGCCCCCGAGCAGATTGAAGATCAAAAACCCCTTAAAAGTCTTTTTGCCGGAGCCGTTCTCAGGCTTTTCCATACAATGTTGAAAGTGCTTTAACTGAAAGTGCAGGGTAGAGCCGATCAGATGCATGTAAAGCTGGCCCATAGACCAGCCTCCATCTTCGGGCTTTTTGAGCAAATCTTCAAAGCTGTAGGCATCCAAGGCCTTCTCCCAAAGGCTTAATTGATCGAGAAAAAAACGATGGGCTTTCTCCGGTTTCATGTGTACCAATTTTTGCAGGCAGCCCATGGCTGCCGGATGAAAAAATATACGAGAATAAATTATTCGCGTATAGCATCTATGCGTTAAAAAAGCCGTCTGCTTCGGCGGCTGGTCTGAACACAAGACGGAGCGGTCATTTCCACCCCGTCTTGTGCAGCGGTTTTACTTCTTGGCGAAGAACTCTTTGACTTCGTCTTTGTGAATCATGAGTTCTTTATAGGAATACTTACCCGTTTTGGGGTCTTTAATGCTTTTGACGACTTTGACATAGTCGCGTCCCGTATTGGCATTGGCGGCACGTTGAGCCACCCGCGCGTTTTTACTTACTTTACCCATGTTCAGACATTTATGAGGTTACGGAATGCTTCGCGAATTTTACTTGATTTCGCGGTGCAGGGTTTTGCGACGGAGGATGGGGTTGTACTTCATCAACTCCAGGCGCTCGGGAGTGTTCTTGCGGTTTTTCTGTGTAACATAGCGGGAAGTACCGGGCAGGCCGGTCTTTTTGTGCTCTGTACACTCCAGAATGATTTGGATGCGATTGCCTTTGCTCTTCTTAGCCATGATTTATTTGGTTTTAACCCCTCGGGGTCTGGACAAATAACCGTTGATCTTATAGCTTGACGCCCGTATCAACGCCTTTGCGTTCTAATTTCTTCAGGTAGGCATAAACGCCCAACTTGTTGATGTTGCGGATCGCCTTAGCAGATACTTTCAGCGTTACCCACTTGCCCGTTTCGGGGATGTAAAAGCGCTTCTTTTGCACATTGGGCAAAAAGCGGCGCTTCGTCTTGCGGTGAGAGTGCGAGACGTTGTTTCCCGTAATGGGGCGCTTTCCGGTAAGTTGACAAACTTTAGACATTGCTTCAAAAGTTTAA
Organism: Saprospiraceae bacterium; assembly: GCA_015494245.1. Classification (GTDB taxonomy): domain Bacteria; phylum Bacteroidota; class Bacteroidia; order Chitinophagales; family Saprospiraceae; genus WGBN01. Next base: position 2,818 of record WGBN01000465.1, read on the forward strand.
AAAGTCCTCTTTGCCCCTTTTCTGGGCATCTGCTCATTCTCAAACCGAAACGGCCTGGGAAAAGCAGCCTGATGATGAATGCAGGCGGCTTAGGCCGCCCGACTCTTTTCGCTATCAGTGACTCCGGCAGGATTCGAACCTGCAACCTCCTGATCCGTAGTCAGGTGCTCTATCCAGTTGAGCCACGGAGCCATTTTCCGGCCTCATAGCAGGTTCCAACTACCTGCTTGGCCAAAAGGCGGGTGCAAAGATACGAACTTTTCTGCTATTGGAGAATATTTTTCAAAAAAAATTTGAGCGACGACTCATTATTCATTTCAGAAACCCGAGCATTTCTTCAAGGGATACCACAAAAATCCCTTCCTGCATCCGCCATCCCTTCTTGACGGGAGCTACGACCAGCAATTTGCGGGCTCCTATGTCTTTCATAGCCATTTTATTGCCCTTGCGCAAGGCAGGTGAAAGCGAAGCCTTGCATTCAAGGGCCCAAAGCCGGTCTCCATAAGTAAGCACAAAATCTATCTCCGCCCCCTGAGCAGTGCGGTAAAAATACACCTGATAAAAGGGAAAATACACCTTCAAGTTGGCCAATACCACTGTCTCCCATACCCGACCAAGAGACGGATGCCCCAATAAATGATTGAAATCCGTAATTCCCAAAAAGGTCAACATCAAACCCGAATCCGCCAGATAGACCTTAGGAGATTTCACCAAACGCTTCCCCACATTGGCCAAATAAGGCGGTAACACATGCAGCATGTAAGTCCCCTGCAGCAAATCCAGATAACGCTTCACCGTAATGCTGCTGATATCCAATGAATTCGACAAAGAAGAATAATTGAGTACCTGCCCCGACCAATGAGCCAGCATCTGCCACAAACGACGCACATTTCCGGTACTTACCTGAAACCAATTTGACAGATCTCGCTCGATAAAAGTCGTAATGAAATTCTCCCTCCAACGCATAGACACCTCTATGTTGCGAGCCAACAAACTGCGCGGGAAACCTCCACGCAAAATATACTCTTCGAGCGAATATCGCCCCTTGACCTCCTCATAAGCAAAGGGCCCCAAATAGTGAAAGCTGATTCGCCCTGCCAAAGTCTCCGAGCTTTGACGAATGAGGTCCATAGATGCCGAACCCAGTATCAAAAAATGCCCATTGCCCCCCCAACTGTCTGTCAAACTCCTAATCACGGGAAACAAATCTGCTTTGCGCTGGATCTCGTCAATGCATATCAGCTTGCCTTTGTTTTGAGAAAAAAACCACTCTGCATCTTCAAGTTTTGCCAAATCAGATGGCAACTCCAAATCCAGATAAACCCGCCTGTCTTCGGGCAGCTCCTCCCATAAATACTTCGCCAAGGTGGATTTTCCGACCTGGCGAGGCCCCAAAATGGCTACAACGGGAAAATCCTTCAAAGCTTCCCGCACCTCCCCTTCCAACAGTCTGTTGATATACATAAGACGTAAAAAACTGATTTACCATGCAAATTTACAAC
>WGBN01000466.1 GCA_015494245.1 Saprospiraceae bacterium
CCCTACAATACCTCTACGCCCAACTGCCCATGTTTCAGCGGCAGGGCCCCAAGGCCTTTAAAAAAGGCCTCACTAACATCCGGCGCCTGCTCAAACTACTGGGCAATCCACACGAATCGCTCAAAGCCATTCACATTGCAGGCACCAACGGCAAAGGCACCGTGGCTCATCTCATCGCCACAGGCCTGCAATACTCCGGCATCAAAACGGGGCTCTACACCTCTCCCCACTACCGCGATTTCCGCGAGCGCATCAAAATTGACGGACAGTACATCAGCAAAGAAGAAGTCATTCGCTTCGTGCATACCCACAAAGGCATCATCGAAACCATTCAACCCTCTTTTTTCGAAATTACCGTCGCCCTCGCCTTCTCTGCATTTGCCGAAAGGCAGGTGGACATGGCCGTCATAGAAACCGGACTGGGCGGACGCCTCGACTCCACCAATGTCATTGACCCGCTCATCAGCATCATCACCAACATCAGCTACGACCACCAAAATTTTCTGGGCGATACCCTCACTGCCATTGCCTCCGAAAAAGCAGGCATCATCAAAAAAGGCCGACCCGTCGTCATTGGAGAATCACAGCCGGAAACCGACCGCATTTTTAAATTCGTAGCAGAAGAGTACGAGGCCCCTATCTATTTTGCAGAAGAAATGATTGAAGCTGAAGTACTCGAACAAAACAAAGATTTTACCACCTTCAATTTCTCCAAAAAAGACTCCTTCAATTTTCACCACATAGAGGTTGGCATCACCGGCCCCTTTGCATTAAACAACGCCCGCACAGCCCTCGCTGCACTTGACGTGATGTATGAAATGGAGGTATTTTCGCCACTGGTCGTGCCCAACCTGCTCATGGCATGGCCCGACATCAAGCAACTGACAGCCTACCAGGGCCGTTGGCAATGGCTGGGAGAAAAGCCCGACATCCTCTGCGATAGCGCGCACAATGAGGCAGGCCTGCAAAAAGTCCTATATGCCTTGCGGCAAATGAATTACCCGCGCCTGCACATCGTGCTCGGCATGGTCTTCGACAAGGGGCCGGAAAAATTGCTGAAATTATTGCCACGAGATGCTCAGTACTACTTTTGCAAACCCGACATTCCCCGCGGCATGAAGGCCGAAGAACTCCGACAACTGGCAGATTCCTTTGGCTTAAAAGGAGAGGCCTGGCCCTCCGTACAACTCGCTCTGGAGGCAGCGAGAAAAACAGCACGAGAAGACGAACTCATCTTTGTCGGTGGCAGCACCTTTACCGTAGCAGAAGTCCTGTAAAATCACTTCTCATCGCCCACCCAGGCAATGCACTTCAACTCAATGGCAATGGGCGTAGGCAAAGCGCTGATGCCGACCGTCGTGCGGCAGGGGCCTCCCTTCGGGAAGTACTGCGCGTAAATGCGATTGAAGGTGTGAAAATCCCGCTGCATATCGGTCAGGAAGACGGTGATGTCCACCAGAGCATCCCAACTCGCCCCACAAGCTTCTAACACAGATTTAACATTAGCAAAGACGGCATGGCACTGCGCCTCAAAATCAAAGGCCTCAAAATTGCCGGAAGGCGTGCGCTTCAGGCCGGGCACTTCATTGGTTTTGGGATCTCGGGGGCCGATGCCCGACAAAAACAAGAGATCACCCACTCGGCGTGCGTGGGGATAAGCGCCCACGGGGCGCGGGGCTGAAGATGCGTGTATTTGTTTTTTCATGGCACATTTTTTAGCCTACCAGCTCCATCCAGGCCTCTTCCTTTTCTTCAATTTGCCTTTGCAAGTCGTCCAGTTCTTTGGACAATTCGGCTATGGTCTCCGGAGAGAGGTTTGGCTCGTTAAATTTTTCGTGTATGGCCTGCTTGCGCTCTTCGAGGCGGGCGATGGCCTGCTCCAGGCGACGCACTTCCTTGCGCTGCTCGTAACTTAATTGGTCGGCAACCGGACTCGCAGAATCCTGTGCAGTTGCGGAAACTGAGCGGGCTTCTTTTTTCTTCTCTGCTTGTAGCAGTTGTTGCTGCTCTTTGCGCTCCCGGATTTTTTGCTCGCGATATTCGATATAGCGACCATTGAAGTCTTTGATACGGCCTTTGCCTTCAAAAACGAAGAGGTGGTCGGCTACCTTGTCGAGAAAAAAGCGATCGTGCGTAACAACCAATACACAGCCTGGAAAATCCAGTAAAAAATCTTCCAGTACGTTGAGCGTAACGATATCCAAATCATTGGTAGGCTCATCGAGAACGAGAAAGTTGGGATTTTGCATGAGCACCTGCAAGAGGTGCAGGCGGCGTTTTTCGCCCCCACTGAGTTGGGAGACGTAAACCTGTTGTTGCTTGCGGTCAAAGAGAAAGCGCTCCAGCAATTGGGGAGCCGTGAGCTTCTGACCCTTGGCAAGCGGGATAAACTCGGCGACCTCTGTAATGACGTCAATGACGCGCTTGTCTTCCTCCAGCAACAAACCCTCTTGGCCATAGTAGCCGAATTTCACCGTGCCCCCCACCACTACAGAACCGCTGTCAGGCCGCAATTGCTTTGTGAGCAGGCGGAGGAAGGTCGTTTTACCACAGCCATTGGGGCCCACCACACCTACGCGCTCGCCCTTGCGAAATTTGTAATTAAACTCTTTGAGGATGACCTTATCGCCATAGGCTTTGCTCAGGTAATGGGCTTCGAGGATTTTACTCCCGAGACGCTCGCCTTTGATGTCTATGTGTATGGTCTGCTGTTCAATTTTTTTGGAAGCGGCTTCTTTAATTTCTTCGAATTTTTGCAAGCGCGCTTTGCTCTTCGTCGTGCGGGCCTGTGGCATGCGGCGCACCCACTGCAACTCCCGCTTCATCAATTTGCGGGTTTTCTCAAGTACTACGGCCTCGTTTTCGTGCCGCGCCAGTTTTTTGGTCAAAAAGTCTGAGTAACTGCCGGAATAAGCATAGAGCCTGCCTCCATCCAGCTCAAGGATGCGATCGCAGACCCGCTCCAGAAAAAAGCGGTCGTGCGTAACCAGGAGCAGAGTCAGCCCGCTGCGTGAGAGATAGCCTTCGAGCCATTCGATCATCTCTAAGTCCAGATGGTTTGTAGGCTCGTCGAGGATGAGGAAATCCGGTTCGCTGAGGATGAGGCGTGCGAGGGCTACCCGTTTGCGCTGGCCTCCGGAGAGGTGTTCGACACGGGCATCCAAATCTTTGATCTCCAGCTTGTAGAGGATTTCTTTGGCCCGGGCTTCGATGTCCCAGGCGTGTGTCTCATCCATTTTGGCGAGAGCATGTTGCAATTCCTCCTCCTTTTTGCCGTGCAAGAGCGCATCCTGATAAGCCCGTATGGCCTGCAAGGGCGGAGCATCGCCTTCAAAAACGGCGTCTAACACCGTCCAGCCCGCATGAAATTCAGGCTCCTGGGGCAGGTAGCCCACTTGGATCCCTTTGGCGATCTGTAAGCTAAAGTGTTCGCCCTCGCCCTTGAATTGCCCCGTGAGCAGGCGCAGCAGGGTGGACTTCCCCGCTCCGTTGCGAGCGATCAAAGCCACCTTCTCTCCGCGGTTGATGCGAAGGGAAATATCTTCAAAAAGCAGCTTGTCGCCATAGCTAAGGCTGGCGTGTTCTAAAGTGAGATAGTTCATATTGCGAGCTTGCAGGGAGAGCAAAGATAGGGAAACTCCAAACGCCAAGCGCTTTTTTTGTAGCTTTGAGCGTTTGTGTTTGAAGCAATGGTTCATTAAGTTTTTAGCCACCTGTCTTCATCAGAAACCAAGCTATCAAGTTGAACCGGCTAAAAAAATCCGCGAAAACCCGCGTCATCCGCGTCATCCGCGTTCTATTCAGGCATTGCTGCTTGCATCAATAGCCAATAGAACCTGCCTGCAGCAGGCAGGCACGGGCTTCGGCAGGCTCAATCTGATAGATTTTAAGGATAGTTCAATTGGCAGATGGTGTCATTTATTTCATGGAACTTTGAAATCAAGCCTGAGCTGGAAAAGAATAAAGGGACATTGGAACTTCGCTGAACTCTGGGCATATTGCTATCTCGAAACGTAATGGACCATTGTTTAAAGCGGATTACAGAAATAAATAAAAAGCAGATGACTCAACAACTCGAAAGAGCCACAGTGGTAAAATCCACCGGCAGCTGGTACAGTTTGCGTTTGCCGAAAGGCGAAAAATTACAGGCGCGCATCAAAGGCAAATTCAGATTGCACGGCCTGCCATTGACCAATCCCGTCGCCGTGGGTGATGAGGTGGAGTTCGAACGGCTCAAAGACGGCACCGCCATCATCAAAAACATTCTGCCGCGAAAGAACTACGTGGTGCGCCAATCGCCCCGCAAAAAGCACGGCCTGCACCTGCTGGCAGCCAATGTGGACCAGGCCGTGCTCATCGTTACCATCCGCCACCCCAACCTCAAACAGGGCTTTATAGACCGCTACCTGCTCATGACGGAGCCCTACAACATCCCTGCCATCATCGTCTTCAACAAGGCAGACCTGTACGACGAAGACGACCTCGCCATTTTTGAATACTTGCAATACATCTATGAAAAAATCGGATACAAAGTCCTGCTCACCTCTGCCATAGACGGTACGGGCCTGGACGAATTCAAAGCCATTCTCAAAGACAAAACCAGCCTGCTCAGCGGGCAATCGGGCGTAGGTAAATCCTCCCTCATCAATGCCATCGAACCCACGCTCCAACTCAAAACCGGCGAGCTGTCCGGCTATTCGGGCAAAGGACAGCACACCACCACTTTTGCAGAAATGCACCCCCTCAGCTTTGGAGGTTTCATCATTGACACCCCGGGCATCAAAACCCTGAGCTTCAACCACCTTGAGCCTCAGGATGTAGCCCACAACTTCAGGGAGTTTTTTGAGCTTTCGCCAAATTGCCGCTTCGGAGGCTCCTGCCTGCATCGCGACGAACCAGGCTGTGCCGTCAAACAGGCCATAGCAGAAGAGCGCGTCAGCGAATTGCGCTATCTCAACTACCTTAGCCTGCTCGAAGAAGTGGAAAGCCGAAACTACTGGGAAAGAAGAAAAGACTATTGAATCACAGCTCCTTTACAAATCCTTACTCATGCGGTCAATCAGGCGGCCCGTGATTCGCAGAAAATTCATCTCCGTAATAATGCCCACCAGTTCACCGGCTTTGGTCACCACAGGTAAACAACCGATTTTATTGGTCCGCATAATGTTCATGGCCTCCACCACAGACTGCTCAGGCAGGATGGTGATGGGGTTTTCGATCATGATGTCCTTGACGAAGCAGTTTTTCTTCTTTTTCTTCAGGGTGCCATTCTTTGAAAAATAGCGCAGCAAGAGGCGGGAAGTTATTAAGCCGGCCAGGTGGCCTTTGCTGTCTTCCACAGGCAGGTATCGGATTTTACGCCAGTCCATCAACTCTGCCACAAACTCCACCAGATCATCGGGCTGTACGGTATAAAGATCGGTTTCCATAAACTCTTCTACCAGCAGATCCTGAGGATGATACTCCGGCAGGTCGGAAGGCCGGGGCATTTCCCATTCGTGCACGGGCACGTCTTTCCACTGATTTTTAATCATGCCGGCAGCAATGGTAGCCAGAGCCTCATCGGAAGAGATTTTTTGCTTCAGATCGGTATAAGCCCGCAATTGCCAGCGGGCGCCGGTCATGTGGCTATCCACCCGGGCACGGATGATGCCGAGGTATTTATCAATATCGGCCTTTTTGACCTTTTGCTTCTTCAGGCCCTTTTCTGCAATGGGCAACAAGATTTCCCCAATCAATTTGACTGCGCTCATTTTTTGCTCGTCAAACCAATTGAAGCGCGAATCAATGCCAAAGCGGGCCGCCTTGATGAAGTTGTCGCGCACATCGGCAAAAAGCAAATGCTCGCGCACATCGCCTACTTCCTCAGCCAGGCCTACCATAGCGCCCAGCCAGAAGGCTGCATTGGCCACTTCGTCGAGCACGGTAGGCCCTGAGGGTAGCACGCGATTTTCAATGCGCAAATGCGGCTTGCCATTTTCGCTGATGCCATAACAAGGCCGGTTCCAGCGATAGACCGTAGAGTTGTGGACTTGCAAGGCACGCAGCTTGGGCACTTTCTCCTCCGCAATCATTTCCAGGGCATTTTCCGTGATGTCTGCTGCCAGCAAAACGCGGAAACGGGCAATGTCTTCGCGATAAATTTCGAGTATGGAGTGATGCAGCCAGTCCTTGCCAAAATGCACGCGCGGGCTGCGTTCGCGCATGTGTTCATGTGTGCTCCGCGTATCTAAAGCCTGTTGGAACATGGCGATGCGACTCTCATGCCACAGCCTTTTTCCAAACACCAGCGGGGAGTTGGCAGCCACTGCCATCACCGGTGCCGCCAGCACCTGGGCGATGTTGTACATCTTTACAAAATCTTTTGGGGCCACTTGCAGATGTACCTGAAAGCTCGTATTCGCCGCCTCCAGCATGGGAGAGTCGTGCTTCAGCAAAAGTTCATCTATGCCCGTCAGTCTCAGCTCATAAGCAGGCCCCAGCAATTGCTCATTGATGGCATCCATCAAAGCGCGATAGCGCTTGCGGGGCGTCAGATTGTGCAAACCCAAATCGGATTTGCGCAAAGTCGGCAAAATGCCCGTCAGAATGACCTCCGCTCCCAGCTTATGCACTTTTTTCCGGATTTTTTCCAGCTTTTCCCGGTTCTCCGCCTCCAATTTGCTGAGGCAGTCTCCTTTAAAGAGCCTCGGCTCCAGATTGGTTTCCAGATTGAATTTGGCCAGCTCGGTTTCCACCCAATCGTATTCTTTCATGCTGTTCAGAGCCTCGTCGGCAATGGTCGCAGGCTTGTAATTCTTTACATTGACCAGACACATCTCCTGCTCTGCCCCTATGCGACTTACACCGCTCTCAAACCAGTCGTTTTCAAGCATATACTCCAAAGCGCGAATGTCGTCCAAAAGCCGCTGTACAAAGCGGCTCATCTGGCGCTTGTCTTTTAGCTTAGATACGCGTTGTTCTCCCATGTTTTTCGTTTTGGGGTTAGGTTACTTTTTACCGCTATTCACTCGCTCAACGGCTTGCTTAATCGTCAGAACTTTCATTTTCCATCTGCGTTGAATTCGTTGGCAAGATACAGTTTTTTTATCACAATGGTTCATTAAGTTTTGCGGCAAGCTATATCATAATAAGACACACCCGCCGGTGAGTGAGCAGAGTCGAACTCCGGTGAGTGAGCAGAGTCGAACTCCGGTGAGTGAGCAGGGTCGAACTCCGGTGAGTGAGCAGGGTCGAACTCCGGTGAGTGAGCAAAGCCCAACGCCTCCCATCCAGACTCCGGCAGTTCTCGGGACAAAAGCAGTCGCTAAGAATGCTGCTTGTATATCCCGGCCTAATTCATTTTAGCGGATGGAAGTGCAAAAATCCGTTAAGAAACGAATATGTTTGAGCCAAAA
>WGBN01000467.1 GCA_015494245.1 Saprospiraceae bacterium
AGGAAGTGCCCGGCGCCGTGGCTTATGAGCTGTTTCAACTCGGTGATAAGTACATGGAAGTCGTTGGCACGAGTACGGACACGCAGATCGGCATACCTACCGTCAGCGGAGACCCTTCGGAAGATTACTGGTTTGCCGTAAGGGCAATTACCGCTGCGGGCATGCCCGGGCAGCGTTCGGTGGCCATCCACTACAACGACGGTTTGTACAACTGCCCGCTCGACAACGATCTGGCGCTCAACTACCTCTCGGCGCCTTCGGTGAACATTGCCCTGGGCTGTGGCGCCTTTGATTCGGAGGTGAAAGTCCAGCTTCAGAACAATGGCGCTACGGAAATAACGGATGTTACCCTGGTGTATCAGGTAAACGACAATACACCGGTTATGGAAACGCCTGCCAATTTCTCTCTGCCGGCAGGCGGAAACGTGGAATACATCTTCTCCACACCCTTAAACCTTTCGGTAAATGGTGCTTACGAGCTCAAGGTCTGGGGCCTTTTGGCCGGCGATGAGGCGGCCTTTAACGATACGCTTACCCATGATTTTGAGCTGCAGATTTATCCCGGCGATGGAGAATTGCCTGGCTATACGGAAGATTTTGAAGGGGGCAGCCTGCCCGACTTCTGGGCCATTTCAAATCCGGACCAATCCCTCACCTGGGAGCAGACCAATGTCCCCGGCTCTGATGGGAATACCACTTCCTGCTTTTATGTGAGCAACTTCTTTTACGCAGCTGCAGGGCAGGAGGATGCGCTCATTTCGCTGCCTTTTGATTTGACGCAACTCGGTAGCGATGAGCATGCAGCCCTCTCTTTTGATTTGGCTTATGCCTATTACAACAGCACTTATTTTGATGCCCTGCGGGTTGATGTCTATACCAACTGTGGCGAAACCTTTGCAGGTACGGTTTACTACAAAGAGGGCGCCGATTTGCAGACGGAGCCACCTACCACTTCTGTGTATGAACCTTCGGGGGCCGATTCCTGGCGCACGGAATTCATCAATCTGGATGAGTACATCGGCGAATCCATCGTCCTTCGCTTTGTCAACATCACGGGCTATGGCAATTCGCTGTACATTGACAACATTGGTTTGCTGATGGGGCAGCCTCCTGTGGCGGGCTTTGCCAGCTCGGCGCCTCAGGTCTGCATGGGCAATGCTTTGCTGTTCCTCAGCACGGCTACCGGAGATGGCCTGACCTACTCCTGGGACTTTGGTCCGGGTGCTACGCCTTCTTCAGGTACAGGCCCGGGCCCTTATGCCGTAGTTTTTGCCCAGCCGGGCCCGAATGTCATTACGCAAACCGTCAGCAATGGCTTTGGGGAGGATACTTATCAGCAAGTCATCACGGTGCTTCCACCGGCCCATGCCGCTTTCAGCTCTGTGTATCAGGGCTATGGCAAGTATCAGTTCACCAGCAATTCCGTCAGCGCCGACACCTACCTCTGGGACTTTGGCGATGGCACCACTTCTACGGAAGCCTCGCCTCTGCACCAATACCAGCAGGCCGGCGCCTACACCGTTACGCTCAGCATAGACGGCCCCTGCGGCTCCGATGAAGTTACCGAGACCCTCAACGTCATCACTACTGCACATGCTCCCGATGAAGTTGCCTTCAGCGTCTTCCCCAATCCGGGAAATGGAGTCTTCTTCATCAAGATGGAGGGCGGGCAATCCTGGCAATGGTCCATCAGCGATGCCAACAGCCGCATACTGAGACAGTCGGCCAACAGCCTGCCACCGGCACCCTCCGGCGAAACGCGCATTAATACCCAACTGCCCCCCGGCGTCTATTTCCTCAAGGTACAGACGGAAGACGGCAGGAGCGGGGTCGTTAGATTGGTTGTTTTGTTTTAGTTTGGCGTTTTAAAGTTTACTGTTTACTGTGGACAGTTTGCAGTTGGATTTATTTGGTTTTTGTTGTTTGATGGGGTTTTGTTTAGTGTTTAGCGTTTAGCGTTTAGTATTTTAAAGTTTACTGTTTACTGTGGACGGTTTACAGTTGGAGTTGAATGGGTGTGCTTTCTCCGTGTACTCCGTGAACCCCGTGGTGAGTTCTGCAACTCTGCCTCTGAACCCCATATCTATCCAAGCATGGCCCGGTCACGTTTGTCACGCGTCACGATCGTCACGTTTTTGGGGTCGGCTCGGGGGTCTTCCTTCGTCAGCCTGCCTGCCGATGCCTCGGCAGCAGGCAGGCCTGCCTACTATCGTGGCAGGCAGGCCCCCCGATCCTTTCGTTGGTTAACAGACAACCGACAACGGACAACAGGCAACAGCCAATGGGGCCGGCTCGGGGGTCTTCCTTCGTCAGCTCCCCGATCCTTTAGTTAGTTAACAGCCAACCGACAACGGACAACGGACAACGGACAA
>WGBN01000468.1 GCA_015494245.1 Saprospiraceae bacterium
GGCCTAAACCCGCGAAAATCCGCCGCACCCGCGTAAATCCGCGTTCTATTAAGACATTGCTGCTTGCATCAATAGCCAATAGAACCTGCCTGCAGCAGGCAGGCGCGGATGACGCGGATTGTGCGGGTTTCCGCGGGTTTTAAGAACGGTTCAATTGTCAGATAGTGTCATTTATTTTATGCCACTTTGCAACCAAGCCTAAGTTGACAAAAAATAAAAGGAGTATTGGATATGCGCTGAATTTTGGGCATATTGCCATCTCAAAACTTAATGAACCATTGAGCCATGCAAAAGTACGCTTTTTCGACACTTGAGTCAAGTTTTTTTGCACAGAATAGTATTGTCCCCTACTTCCTCTTCTTCCGATGCGACTTCTTTTTCTGTGGCACGGCCTTTTTCTTCACGGGTTCTTCCTCCTCGCTTTGCCAGATTTTCCAGGCGGCCAGGCCAATCATACCGAGGAGTCCGAGGAGAATGATGGCAGAGAAAATGCGCGAGACCATGACACCTTTGTAGTAAGCGTCCGGTTCAAAGACCATTTCTATGGTGTGTTCGCCGGCGGGGACGCGCAGGCCGCGCAGCAGGTAATTGACGCGTATGAGCTCGGCGGGTTTTCCGTCTATGAAGGCTTTCCAGCCCTTATTGGGGCCATACCATATTTCGGAGAAGACCACCAACTGCTCGTAGTTGGAGACGAATTCGTACTTCAATTTGTCGGGGGCATATTCCAGGAGGAGGATATGGCCATCCGTGATGTCTTTGGGTTGGAAGCCTTTTAAGGCCTCTTTAAACTCCTCGTGTACTACGGCCTGGTGAGAGAGGTCCACTTTCTCGAGCAGGGCAATTTCGTCATCGGCAGTAGGAGCAAAGGCGATGCTGTCCACAAACCAGGCATTGCCGAAAGCGTCGGGATTGCGCTGCGCCTGGGGTTTGCCATTGGCATCTTTCACAATGATGTAGCGCCCGTTGAGCATGTTGATCACGGGCGGATAGTTCTTGCTCAAATAGCGGTCAATGATGTCCTGATAGCGCTGCAACTTAGCTGCGTGATAACCGCCGAGGGAGTGGTGATAGTAAGAAGTTCGGGTAGAATTAAAGGTATTTTCCGAAAGGTCATAGACGCGGTAGTGCAGGTTTTTATCGGTCAGGATGATCTCATCGGCTTCACGCTTGGGGAAGGCTTCCTGCTGATTGCGCTTCGGCTGAAAGTCATCCGGACTCAGGTAGCGGCGGTCTATGCCCCAGAAGTCTATGAGTATCAGCAGGCCTAAACCAAGTATGGTAAACAGCGGCTTGAGCATGCCTTTGAGGTAAGTGTAAAGCAAACCGGCGGCAAGCAGCACCACCATCAGAGCCCGGAAAGAATCTCCACGCATCAGACTCTTGCGATCGGCAATCAAGGCGTTGATATTCAGGCCCATTTGCGCGTATTGGCTATCCTGAGCGCCTTCAAAACCAAACACAGACGGGCCGAGCACGGCAAAGAACAAGGCCATGCCGCCGGCAATGCCCGCTGACACGTACAAAGCCTTGAGTGCCCGCTGCTTGTCCACCTTTCCGCGCAACACCTGATGCAACCCCAAAGCGCCCAGCAGGGGCATCAGAAAGGTGGCGATGCTGAGAATGGAATTGGGCGTCCGGAATTTGTTGTACAGCGGAATGTACTCAAAGAAAAAGCGATTGAAAGCCTCGAAATTTTTGCCCATAGAAAGCAAAAAGAGCAAAAACGTACTCAGGCCTATCCACCACTTCACCGGCCCGTCCACCACTTGCAGGCCAAAGAGAAAGAGCAAAAAGACCACGATGCCTATGTAAACGGGCCCGCTGGTAAAGGGCAACTTACCCCAGTATAGCGGCGCGCCCCATTTGGGCGGCAGGTTCACTCCGCGCAACGACTTCATGGTAGCTGATTCGGGGCCCAAGTGCTCACTGGAGCTGCCGCCGGCTACACCCGGGATGAAAGAAGAAAACACGTCAATCAGGCCATTGCTCCACTGCATGGCGTAATCCCAGGCCAGGCCCTCCGTAGCGCTGGAAGAGGAGGGGTTGGCAGGTTTCGTCAAAATGGGCTTGCCGCGCATGGTGTCTTTGGAGTATTCGTAAGTTACCCACAGGTTGGAAGCTCCGGCTCCGAGTGCGAGTATGCCACCTATGAGCAAGGCTCCCGCCGCCTTGAAAAATTCTGCGAGGCGCCCCCTCTTGTAA
>WGBN01000469.1 GCA_015494245.1 Saprospiraceae bacterium
CCCGGCCTAATTCATTTTAGCGGATGGAAGTGCAAAAATCCGTTAAGAAACGAATATGTTTGAGCCAAAAGATGGTCTCAGGCAAAGTAGATGAGGTGATGAAACAGATGAATGTCAGGCAAGTTCTGACCGCAGCGGCGAGTTTATTCGTTTTAGGATTTTTGTGCTTTCATCCGCGTTAAAAAATGAATTGGCCTTGACTTTTTGGTTCTTTTGTGTCAAGACAAAAGAACAAATCCTACTTCACATTCAAAAGATGCTTCAGCATCACCACTTCTTTGGGTGTGAGATGCCGGAAACGCCCTCGCGGCAGGTCTTTTTTGGTGAGGTTGGCGTAGTAAGTTCGGTCTAAGCGCCTGACTTCATAGCCCAGGGCTTCGAAGATGCGACGGACGATGCGGTTTTTGCCGCTGTGCAAGACCACGCCCAGCTCGTTTTTGGCTTTACCCTTGACGTATCCGATTTCATCTACCTCGGCCAATCCGTCTTCCAGTTCCAGGCCTTCTGCGATTTTCAGGAGGTCGTTTTTGCTCAGGGGCTTATCGAGGATTACGTGGTAAGCTTTCTTAACCTTGTGCCTGGGGTGGGACAGCTTTTGCGCAAGTTCTCCGTCATTGGTCAACAGGAGCAAGCCGGAGGTGTCGCGGTCTAAGCGCCCCACCGGATAGATGCGTTCTTTGACCTTGCCCCGGAAAATATCCATGACGGTCTTGCGTCCCTTTTCGTCTTTTAAAGTGGTGATCAGCCCGCGCGGCTTGTTGAGCAGGATATAGACTTTTCGCTCTTCGGGCTTGAGAAGGGCACCCTTGTACTCTACGCGGTCGCGCTTTTTGACCTCGTAAAAAGGCTCCCGGACGATCTCTCCATTGACTTTGATGTGGCCCTGCTTGACCAGCTCGGCTGCCTTGCGGCGGGAGCAGATGCCGGCATGGGCGATGTACTTGTTCAGGCGCATAGGTTGAAAAGCCTTGCTCTTCCTGTCTGCCACCGCCTTTTTTTCTGCCTCCAAAGGTTTTGGTTTGGACTTAATCCCGTAGTGATTGGACTTGTTTTTTTTGTGCTTACCGGATTTAGAACGGGACATCTTCATCTGTATTCATTTTGGAAGGCTTAAGGGTTACCTCATCCATAGAAGGGAAGAAATCTCCGGCCAGGCCATCCAGTTCCATATCGTCTAACTCTTCAAAACGGGTGAATTCAGAGACCCACTTCAGGCGTATGTTATCCGTACTGCCGTGTCTGTTTTTGGCAATGATGACCTCTGCCACGCCTTTGGTGGGGCGTTGCTCTTCGTCTTCTTCAATCTTGTAGTACTCGGCACGATAGAGAAAAGCTACGATATCTGCATCCTGCTCAATACTTCCCGACTCGCGCAGGTCAGACAATTGCGGCCGGCGGGCGCCGCCGCGAATTTCCACGGCACGACTCAATTGGGAGAGCGCTATGACCGGCACATTCAGTTCTTTGGCCATGCCTTTGAGTGAGCGGGAAATGGCGCTGACCTCCTGCTCGCGATTGCCCTTATTGTTGTCGGGTGTGCCGGCCATAAGCTGCAGGTAGTCAATGATGATCAACTCGATGCCGTACTGCGATTTGAGACGACGGCATTTGGCGCGAAGCTCAAAAATGTTGAGCCCGGGGGTATCGTCTATATAAATGGGTACATCGCCCATTTGTCCTACAGTGCGCTCCAACTGATCCCACTCCTCATCGCTCAATTTGCCCGAGCGAAGCTTTTCGGAAGAAATGCGCGCTTCCATGGAAATGAGGCGCTGTACCAATTGCTCTGCCGACATCTCCAGGGAAAACAAGGCCACCGGCTTGCCATAGTCCATGGCCGCATTGCGGGCCATCGTCAAAGCAAAAGCCGTCTTACCCATGGCGGGCCGTGCTGCGAGAATCACCAGATCGGAGCGCTGCCAGCCCGAAGTACGCCTGTCTATATCCGCAAAGCCCGTAGGCACACCTGTGAGGCCGTCCTCCTTGTCCTTCAACGACTCAATATCTCGA
This sequence comes from Saprospiraceae bacterium, assembly GCA_015494245.1. Taxonomy (GTDB): domain Bacteria; phylum Bacteroidota; class Bacteroidia; order Chitinophagales; family Saprospiraceae; genus WGBN01. The sequence continues at coordinate 2,011 of WGBN01000469.1, forward strand.
ATGGTCTGCGCCAGTACGGACTTCATATCGCGCACCGTGCGACGCAGGTTTTGCTCCGTAATGGAGAAAAGCCCCTTCTCTGCCTCGTCCATCAGCTCAAAAATGTCCGTAGTATCCTCATAGGCATCGTGTATGATCTTCGTAGATACCCTGATGAGCTCGCGCTGGATGAATTTTTGCGAAAGCAAACGAGCGTGATACTCCAGGTTGGCCGAAGAAGCCACCTTCATCGTCAAACGACTCAGATAGGCCGGGCCCCCTACCGCTTCCAACTCTCCGGATTTCTTCAAAGCCTCCGTAACCGTCAAAAGATCAATGGGCTGGGTTTCATTGAACAAACTCCGCATCGCCCGGAAAATCGCCTGATGCGCATCCAGGTAAAAAGTCTCCGGATGCAAAATATCCACCACCACAGCCATGGCATCTTTCTCCAGCATAATAGCCCCCAACACCGCCTCTTCCAACGGAATAGAGTGCGGAGGTACCTTGCCAAACACAAAATCCGACAACAGCTCTCTGCCATCAGGCGCAGCTTTGCCACGCCGCTTCTTTCCGGTAGTTTTCTTTTCTTCAGGCATAATCAGGTGAATTCTCCTATGAAACCCAAAGTTACAACTTTTTCGGGGAAGTGCCGGAAAAGAATGCACATAAGCATCAGGAAAATGGTTGTCTGCGCTCTGTTGCAAGCCGGCAGAAGCTGCAAAACAGGCCCCATCAAAGAAAATGCCTGCGGCTACAGCCTGCTTAAAAATTTTTTGAAAAAAAATTTGCACAATTGAAAGCGGCGTTGTATCTTTGCCGCGCATTTGAAGAAATGCTGGAAAGGTCCGGTAGTTCAGCTGGTTAGAATACATGCCTGTCACGCATGGGGTCGCGGGTTCGAGTCCCGTCCGGACCGCAGAGAAAAGGGCGATGCTTCGGCATCGCCCTTTTTGTTTTTGACTATGCCGGGGCCTTGTACAGCAGAAAAAAGCCGCCTCCGCCTGCCCCGCAGAGCTTCATTTTGAAGCGCTTGCTGTGCAGGCCCTCCTCCCAGCGCGAGTGCAAGGCAGGGGGAATCATTTCGCGCATATACTCCCACTGAAAGCGACTGATGGCCTCCATAGCCTCGTTCAACTTTGCATCATTGCGATGCAAAGTGGCATCTATA
>WGBN01000470.1 GCA_015494245.1 Saprospiraceae bacterium
AAGTAGTACTTGTGGCTGCGGCTCCTCCTTCTCCACAGAGTGAGAGGGGAGTCTTCTTTGAGAAGAAGACAGTGAGCCTCTTGTGGCAGCGGCTCCTCCTCCTTCACGAGGTGAAGAGGGGAGTCTTCTTTGGGAAGAAGACAGTGAGCCTCTTGCGGCAGCGGCTCCTCCTTCTCCCCCCTCTGCGACCAAAAAACCAAGCGTAACGCGTCCACCACATCAGGCGCGAAGCGCCCACATTAGAACGCGCAGCGTTCCACATTAGACGCGAAGCGTCCACATTAGAACGCGAAGCGTTCCACATCAGGCGCAAAGCGCCATTTGCCCATATCCCCAAAATACCCTACTTTCGCCCCCTAAAACGCAGAAGATTTGCCCGATAGCTTAGTCATCATCCCTACTTATAAGGAGCGCGAAAATGTAGAGCGCATGTTGGAGGCCGTCATGGCGCTCGAACAGCCCTTTGACGTATTGGTGGTGGACGACAACTCTCCCGATGGCACGGCTGAGTTGGTGGAGGCCATGCAGAAGCGTTATCCCGAGGGGCGCATTTCGCTGATGCGGCGGGCGGGCAAGTTGGGCTTGGGAACGGCTTATCTCGACGGATTCCGCTGGGGGTTGAAGCGGCCCGCGTATCGCTATATCTTTGAAATGGATTGCGATTTTTCCCACAAGCCTGCAGATTTGATTCGCTTGCGCGAAATGCTGGAGCGGGGAGAAGCCGATGTGGCGGTGGGTTCGCGTTATGTGCGCGGTGGTCGCGTGGAAAACTGGCCTGTGGGACGCATTGCCCTTTCTTACGGGGCCTCGCTCTATGTGCGTTGCATCACCTGGATGCCGGTGAAAGACCCCACGGCCGGTTTCGTGGGCTATAAGCGGGAGGTGCTGGAAAAGTTAGATATGAGCAAGATCCGATTCATTGGCTATGCCTTTCAGATCGAGATGAAATTTGCCGCAAGGCAAATGGGATTTAAAATAGGTGAATTGCCCATCGTCTTCACAGACCGCGTAGAGGGCAGTTCCAAAATGTCGAAAAGTATTGTGCGCGAAGCCATCCGCGGCGTGCTTCAGATGCGCTGGTGGAGCTTTTGGGGGAACAGCTATGCCCGCAAGACCGAGGAGTAGCGCCTGCTTTGTAAAACCATTGTACCATGAAAACCCGTTATTCTTTACTTTTTCTCGCTTTTTCCGTATCTCTCGTCTTTTATTTGGGGAGTTGCAGCGGAAAGAAGCAGCAACAAAGCACGGAAAAAGAACGCCTCCCATACGCCCTTGTCATTCACGGTGGCGCAGGCACCATCAAGCCGAAAAATATGGATGCCGAAACCAAAGCCCAATACGAAAAGGCGCTGAACGAGGCCTTAGACATAGGCGAAAACATCCTCAAAAACGGGGGCACGGCCTTAGATGCCGTGGAAAATGTGATCGTCTATCTCGAAAACTCCCCGCTTTTCAATGCCGGAAAAGGAGCCGTTTTTACCTATGAAGGACACAACGAGCTGGATGCTTCCATCATGGATGGAAAAACACACAAGGCGGGCGCCGTGGGTGGCGTAACCATCGTCAAAAACCCCATCCGCGCGGCGCGGGCAGTGATGGAAAAAAGCCCTCACGTATTGCTCACTTGTGCAGGAGCCAATCGCTTTGCCATAGAGCAGGGGCTGGATACCGTTTCGCCGGAGTATTTTTATACGGAGTCCCGTTGGGAGGCCTTGCAAAGGCGTTTGGAGAAGGAAAAAAAGAAAGAACCGGTAGGCGCCCGTGAAGAACCCGATGCCCATAAATTCGGCACAGTGGGCTGCGTGGCCTTAGACAAACAGGGCAATCTCGCCGCCGGCACTTCCACAGGAGGTTTGACCGCCAAGCGCTGGAACCGCATCGGAGATTCTCCCATCATAGGCGCCGGCACTTATGCCGACAACGCTACCTGCGCTGTCTCCTGCACCGGCCATGGCGAGTACTTCATCCGCGAAGCTGTAGCACACGACATGTCGGCCCGCATGGCTTATCTCGGAGAAAGCGTGCAGGAAGCCGGGGAGCACATCATCAACGAAAAATTGAAGGCCATAGGCGGCGCCGGAGGCCTCATCGCCATAGACCAATACGGGCAAATCGCCATGCCGTTTAACACCTCGGGCATGTACCGGGGGTATGTAACTCCTGATGAGCGCAAGGTGGGGATTTTTAAATAAGGGGATTTCTTTCTTTTTTTCATTGACGAAAAGTAAGTTCTGTTCTTTTGCCTTGATGCAAAAGAACCAAAAAATCAAGGCTTAATTCATTTTTTAACGCGGATGAAAGCAC
>WGBN01000471.1 GCA_015494245.1 Saprospiraceae bacterium
GAAGATGTCTTTGACGATGCCAAATGCTAAAACGCGTATTTCCATAGATATAGTTGATGTTTTTATAAAACACCCTTGAGGCCACAGAGTTTGCGCTACGGGAAAATGGCTTTCATCAGCGTCCCCCGGTTGGCATCTTTGCCGGTGAGGGAGCCGTGGTGCAGGGCCACGACCTGCCAATTTTCGTCGAAGACCGGCGAGCCGCTGGAGCCGGGTTCGGTGTCGGTGCGATAGAGCAGGAAGGGGCCCTGCACGCCCGTTACGCGATCGTAGGCCAGCTCCTTGGGGCGACCGGAAGGGTGCTGTACGATGGTGAGGTAGCGCCCTGCTTCAGGCCGGTAAGCTTTGTTGAGGCTGAGCACACCCCAATCGGAGAGCGGACGTTCGCTGCCGGATTCGTCCACCTCGACGATGGCGTAGTCCAGCCCTTTGTTGCCCTGCCAGGTCTCCGCCCTGAGTTTATAGAAGAACTGTTTTTTGATTTGGCCGTTTTCATCGGCTTCGTAGTCGAAGGCCAATTGGGCGCCGGTGGCCGCATTGGCGCTGCCGAGCACGTGGAAGTTAGTCATAACCCTGCCGCCCTCGATGAGGAAGCCCGTGCCCGAACTGCCATCGGGCAGTTGCACTTTACAGACGGCTTTGCTCGCTGTCATGCCCTTTTTCAGCCAGGCAATGGGAGTCAGGTTACTGCTGCCAATGATCTTCTCACGGCTGATGCCGGCGCTCTCCTCGGGCGCTTCCGGCACCGGCATTTCGCGGGTATCCCGCTTGTAATATTTGTCTAAGAGGTAGAGCAGTCCCTGATTGATTTTGTTGCATTCAATGCGATACGTCTCACCCGGGAGGAGGCCCATGTTGAAGTCCCTTTTCGCCCGATTCAGCCGGGCCGATTGCATCACGATTTCGTCATAACGGCTGCTGTTCATGACGGGTTTGAGGAAAGCCAGCAGTTCTTCGATGACTTCTTCGGTTTCGCCCTCTGCGATTTTTTTCTTGGCTTCCGCCAAAAAGAGTTCGTCTATACGCATGTTGCGGGTTTGTTTCCGGCTTTCGCCAAATGCTATAAGCGCGCAACACTTTGGCTTTCGCCAAATGAGATACGCCATAAGTATATATCTTTGCAAAGATGGAAAACAAACCGCAAATGTCCAAACGCCCAAACAAGAGCAATCCCTACGACGAATACCAGCGTCTGGCCTTTCACCCTTACAACGTCTTCCTGATGTTGCTGCTGGCCGGCATCAGCGCCTTGTTTTTGTCTTTTCTCGCAGCCTTTATCTATACCCGCATTCAATCGGGTATGAAGCCCCTGAAGATCCCTCCGCTCTTTGTCTTCAACAGCCTGCTCCTCATGGCTGCCGGCTATGCCATGTGGAGCGCCAAGCGCTCTTTCCACCGCGATGAGGTAAAGCGCTACCTCACGGAGTTGAAGATCGCCCTGGGCCTCTCCATTGCGTTCCTCCTCGCCCAGCTCGCTGCCTGGACACAGCTCTTCAGCCAAAACATCTTTCCGGAGACAGACACCTCCGTAGCCTACCTCTATCTGGTATCCGGCCTGCATCTGCTGCACGTATTGGCGGGCCTGCCCTTCCTGTTTGCATTCCTGCGCCGCGCCACGCGGCAACTGGCCGAGCCGGTCAGCACCCTGGTCTATTTCTCCGACCCCGAGATGAAACTGCGCCTCCGCCTGCTAAACATCTACTGGCATTTTCTGGATGCACTCTGGCTGCTGCTGGTCGGCTTCTTTTTGGTGAATGCTTTGCTGTGAGCTGTTGGTTGTCGGTTGTCGGTTGTCGGTTATCGGCTGTCGGTTGATGTAGGTGCAGGCCTTTTGCCCCCTTATTCTTTGCTCCGAAGACTCCCTGTTAATACCGTGTTGTAAGAAACAAAAAATGGAGAATGGAGAATGGAAAATGGAGAATGGAGAATGAGAAATGACCCAACGAAAGGATCGGGGAGCTGGCCGGAGAAGCTTTTTTTGAATATCGAACAAGGAATATCGATTAACGATTTTTGATTTGGGCTACCGAAGTAAGATCCCCGAGCCGGCCTTTTAGAATGAAAAATGGAAAATGGAGAATGACCTCTCCGTGCTCCTCCCCGTGTACCCCGTGTACTCCGTGGTGAGTTTACAGCTATGCCCCTGAGTCCGTATTCCAGCTTGGTTGAGCTCTGATTGTTATGCCCGTCACGTTTGTTACGTTCGTCACGTCTGTCACGTTCGTCACGTTCTTCGTCAGAATCACAGATTACACAGATTACCGGATTTTACGGATTTTTTGTTTTTCGCTTCGCGACCTTACATGGGGGGCAGCGGGCTAAAGCCCGC
>WGBN01000472.1 GCA_015494245.1 Saprospiraceae bacterium
AGGCAAAACATCTTGCACACAAGCGTTTAAGGGCATATAGTCGCCTACAGGAAACCCAAACGTCAAAAACTCTTTGTACGAAGAAATATGAACAAACTACTCTTACGCGCTGCACTGCTGCTGATCCTCGCCCCCGGATTGATCCTCTGGGCATGGGCCTCAGCCGGATTTTCGGGAAATCCCTTTCTGCCCTCCTACCCTCAAAATGAAAAGGCTGAAACGCCTCCAACACCCGAAACTCCCGCCCAGGATACCGTCCCCCTCGAAGACCGGCAGGGAGACTTCCTCACCCATCCCAACCACAGCCCCTTCGACCTGCAAGACCCCGCCATCATCGAAAAAAAGGTCGAATACGATCCCGAAACCAACTCCTACCTCATCACCGAAACCATAGGCGGCGAATTTTACCGCATGCCGACTTACATGACCTTCGAGGAGTATCTCGACTATCGCGCCAAAGAGCAGGAACAAGAATACTTCAAACAACTGGCCGGCATCGAAAGCGATGAAAACATCAGCAAACTCGACCCCATCGCCAAGGTGGACATCCAAAAAAGCCTGGTAGATCGCCTCTTCGGCGGCACGGAAGTAGATATCCGCCCGCAGGGAAACATTGACCTTACTTTTGGTCTCGACTACCAAAACGTCCAAAACCCCGCCCTCATCGAGCGCCAACGCAAACTCACAACCTTCGACTTCGACATGGGCATACAGATGAATGTCGAAGGCTCCATCGGCAAAAAACTGCGCCTCTCTACCAACTACAACAGCCAGGCTACGTTCAACTTCGACAATGTGATGAAGCTGGACTACAACACCGACCTCTTCGGCGAAGACGACATCATCAAAGACATCGAAGTCGGCAACGTCAGCCTGCCGCTGCGGGGGACGCTCATCCAGGGCGCTCAGAGCCTGCTCGGCATCAAAACCGAACTGCAATTCGGCCACCTCTGGCTGACGGCCGTGGCTTCACAACAAAAATCCGAACGCAAACAAATCACCGTGCAGGGTGGCAGCGAGTTCCGCGACTTTGAAGTGCGCGTGAACGAATACGACGAAAACCGCCACTTCTTTCTCTCGCACTACAACCGCGCGGTCTTCGAGGAATCTCTGAAAAACATGCCGCAAATCAAGAGCTTGTTCCGCATCCAGAAAATCCAGGTTTGGATTACCAACGACCGCGGCTCCTTTGAAAACGTGCGCGACATCGTGGCCCTCAGCGACCTGGGCGAACCCGATGCCTCCAAGATGACCAGCGACAATCCGGCCGTGCAGCCTCCGCTCTCGCCCAAGTACCGCGACATCACCGGCCAGTACGGCTTACCCGACAACAGCGCAAACCCGCTGCTCCAACTCATCCAAAACGACCCCAATTCCGCCCGCGTGGACCGCGTGGTCTCTGCCCTGCAGGCACCGCCGCTCAACCTTCGCCAGGGGCTCGACTTCGAAAAAGTAACCGCCCGCCAGTTGTCGCCCTCGGAGTTTACTTACCACCCCGAGCTGGGCTTCATCTCTGTCAACATCAACGTGCAGCCCGACCAGGTGCTGGCCGTGGCTTACCAATACTCCTACAAAGACAGCGTCTATCAGGTGGGGCAGTTCGCCGACGACATCCCCGCCCAGTCGGGCGCCAATCCGGGCGACCAGCAGGTCATCTTCCTCAAGATGCTCAAAAGCGCCACCCAGCGCGTGGACCTGCCCTCCTGGGATCTGATGATGAAAAACGTTTATTCCATCGGCGCCTACCAGGTCAATCCTCAGGATTTTCAGCTCGACATCTACTACGAAGAGCCGGGCGGCGGCCAAAAGCGCTTCCTGCCCGATACCGAGATCAAGGGCGTTCCGCTGCTGAGCATTTTCAACTTAGACCGGCTCAACAGCCAGCTCGACCCTCAGCCCGACGGGGTGTTTGACTTCGTGCAAGGCATCACCATCAATCCGAGCAACGGCCGCATCATGTTTCCGGTTTTAGAGCCTTTCGGCAAATCTTTGGCCGAGCAAATTCACGACCCGGTGGACAGCGCACGTTACGTCTATCAGCAACTGTACGACTCGACCAAAACACGCGCCCAGGAATTCGCCTACCTCAACCGCTTCGTCATACGCGGCAGCTACAAGACCTCCATCTCCAGCGAAATATCTCTGGGGGCCTTTAACCTGCCTCCGGGCTCTGTCAACGTCAGCGCCGGCGGGCAAAAACTCATAGAAGGGCGCGACTACGAAATTGACTATACCGTAGGCCGCGTCAAAATCCTCAACGAAGCCCTGCTCACTTCGGGGGCTCCCATCAACATCAGCTTTGAAGACAACAACCTCTTTGGCTTCCAGACGAAAGCCCTCATAGGCCTGCGGGCGGATTACCGCTTCAGCGACCAATTCAACCTCGGAGCCACTTATCTGCATCTGTTCGAACGGCCCTTCACCCAGAAGGTCAACATAGGCGAAGACCCCATCAACAACCGCATTTTCGGTTTAGACGTTACCTACAGCACCGAAGCGCCCTGGATTACGCGCATGATAGACGCCATTCCGCTGGTAGAAACCAAAGCGCCCTCGCAAATCGCCTTCACAGCCGAGGCGGCCTACCTCAAGCCCGGCCACTCCAAGGCCATCAACCAACCCGGGCAGGAAGAAGATTCCAAAGACAAAGGCGGCGTAGTCTATGTGGACGACTTCGAGGGCAGCGTCAGCTCCATTCCGCTCTACACCCGCGTGAACTCCTGGGTGCTGGCCAGTGTGCCGCAGAACGACGAGTTCAACAACAATCCCTATTTTCCGGAAGGGGAATTGTCCAACTCCCGCCTCACGGGCGTCAATCGCGCTCACCTCTCCTGGTACCGCATTGACCAGGGCCTGCAGGGTACGTCCGGAAACGCAGGCCAATCGCCCTACACCATGCAAATTGACGAGCAGGAGATCTTCCCCAACCTCTCCTACCCCAACAGCTTCGGGCGCATCTTCTTCCAGACTTTCGATCTGACGTACTACCCCAACAAGCGGGGTTCGTACAACTTTGATTTGCCGCAAGGCACACCCTACTCCGCCGGCTTAAACCAGGACGGCACCCTCAAAGCCCCCGAAACCCGCTGGGCCGGCATCATGACCAACCTGACCACCAACGACTTTCAGGCTGCCAATGTGGAGTACATCGAGTTTTGGGTGCTCAGCCCCTTCCTCAACCCCGACGGCAGCGGCGGCCCTGTGGAGGACCCCGAGAACTACGAGGGTGAAATCTACTTCAACCTCGGCAACATCTCCGAAGACATCCTCAAAGACTCCCGCCTCTTCTTTGAAAACGGCCTGCCTACGCCCGATGACCCCGATGCCGAAAGCAAAGTCATAGAAACAGCCTGGGGGCGCATCCCCACCGTGCCGCGCATCACCAATGCCTTTGATGCCGACCCCGAAAAGCGGGTCTTCCAGGACGTCGGCCTCGACGGCCTCGACGATGATAAAGAGCGCGCTTTTTACGCCGACTACCTCCAGGAATTGCAGGCTGCGGGCATCTCCAACTACCAGGAATTTGAAGACGACCCCGCCTTCGACGATTACATCTACTACAACGACAACACCAAGCTGCCTCCCGATGCCACCGTCTTAGAGCGCTACCTGCGCTACAACCTCTCCGAGGGCAATACGCCCACGGCCCAGCAGGGGCAGCAGCAGGTTTCCTTTGGTCGCTTAGACCCCGACATGGAGGACGTGGATAAGGACTTCTCCCTGAATGAGACGGAGTCTTACTTCCAGTATCGCATTCCCATTCAGTACGATGGCGATCGCGGCATAGACATGAGCAATCCCTTCGTTACGGACTCCATCACCAGTGCCGACGGCAAGCGGGTTTGGTATCGCTTCAAGATACCCCTGCAGCTCACCGACGACAATCCCTATTTCTCCCGCGTGGGCAGCATTCAGGACTTTCGCTCCATACGCTTCGTGCGCATGTATCTGCGGAAATTCAAAAAACCCGTTACCTTCCGCTTTGCACGCCTGGAGCTGGTGCGCAACCAATGGCGGCGCTACACCCTGCCCAGCGGTCTGAGCTCCATAGGCGGGCAGCAGGAAGAGAGCAGCGTGCAATTCGATGTGGACGACGTCAACTTCTTTGAAAATGCCGAGCGCACGCCCTTCGGCTACATCCTGCCTCCGGGCATCGTGCAGGAGCAGGCCCTGGGCGTCAATCTCCAGGCTACGCAAAACGAACAGGCCCTCTCGCTCAACATCTGCGGCCTGCCCGACAATGCCGAACGCTCCATCTACAAGTTGCTCGACATGGACTTCCGCCTCTACAAGGGCATGAAAATGTTTGTGCACGCAGAGAGCGTACCCCAGGACCCCAACCTCAAAGACAAAGACCTGCACATCTTCATCCGCTTTGGCAGCGACCTCTCGCGCAACTACTACGAGTACGAAATGCCACTGACACTGTCGGACCCCGATCTGGCTGCAAGCACACCTAAAAACAGCGATGAGTATCCCAGAATCGTCTGGCCCGAGGCCAACAATGTGGAGATTCTCTTCGAGCTGCTCAAAGAGCTCAAAATCACCCGCAACCAGGCGGGCGTAAATGCCGGAGCGCTCTATCCGGTAGAGGGCTTCATTGACCCCAACCATCCGGAAGCCCGCCTGCGCATCAAGGGAAATCCCAATCTGGGCGAAGTGCGCAGCATCATGATCGGCATCCGCAACCCCAAAGACGACAATCTCGAACACTGCGCCGAGGTGTGGGTTAACGAGTTGCGCCTCTTCGGTCTGGATGAAAAGGGCGGCGGCGCCGCTACGGCCCGCTTAGATATCCAAATGGCCGATCTGGGCAACCTCTCCCTGGCCGGCAACTACAGCAGCATCGGTTACGGCGGCCTCGACCAAAATGTCATTGAGCGAAGCCGCGAACAGGTCGTACAATTCGACGCTGCCACCAACCTGGCGCTCGACAAATTCTTCCCCTCCAAATGGGGCCTGCGCCTGCCGCTCTACATGCAATGGACCGAAACGCGCAAGTCGCCTCAATACGACCCCTTTGACCTGGACATCCCCTTGCAGGAAAAAATAGCCAGCGCTCCGAGCGATCAACGCGACTCCATACGCAACATCGCCCAGGACATCACCACCTTCAAGACCATCAGCCTGACCAACGTGCGCAAAGAGCGCTCGCGCAGCAACAAGAAACCCAAGCCCTGGGACATCTCCAACCTCAGCGCCACCTACGCCTATACGGAAACAGAGCATTCCGACCCGCTGATCCAAAGCGACAAGGAACGCATCTACCGCGGAGCGCTGGACTACAACTACAGCCGCTCTTCCAAGTTCATCACGCCTTTCAAAAAGCTCTCCAAGAGCAAGCACCTGAAGATCATCACGGGCTTTAACTTCAACCCCCTGCCCAATTCCTTCGGCTTCAGCACGCAGATGAACAGGCAAATTTCCGTGCGCCAATACCGCTTTACGGGCGACCCGCAGTACTCCACCTTCTACAACAAGCGCTGGAACTGGGACCGCAATTACAACCTGAACTGGGATTTGGCCAAGGGCATCAAGATGAACTTCAACGCCACGACCCTGGCCGTAGTGGATGAGCCCGAAGGCCTGATAGATACGCCGGAGAAAAAGGAAATCGTCCGTCAAAACATCCGGCAGTTGGGGCGCAACAAGTCGTACAACCACCAGTTTACCGTTTCTTACACGGCGCCCTTTAAGCTCATCCCCCTGTTAGACTGGATCAATGTGCGCGCCAACTACACGGCGGGCTACAACTGGAATGCCGCTTCTCTGACAGCGCTTTCGCTGGGCAACGTCATTCAAAACAACCAGCAGCGCAGCATCAATGCCGATTTGAGCTTCGACAAGCTGTACAACAAATCGGCCTACCTCAAGCGCATCAATGCGCGCCAGCGCCCGGGCAGCTCGCGCAGCCGCAGTGGCCGCGGCAAAACGCCCAACCGCCCGGGAGTGCCCTCCCGCCCGGGAGCGCCCGACAAAGGCAATAAGAAAAAAGAGGTGGCCGGCTGGGAAAAGGCCTTCATACGTCCCTTGCTGCTGGTGCGCAAAGCCCGCCTGAGCTATTCCGAAAACTTCGGCACCGTCATCCCCGGCTATCTGCCCGGTACGGAATTTCTCGGCCAAGCACAGGGCTTCAGCTCTCCGGGCTGGGCTTTTGTGGCAGGCCTGCAACCCAACCTCAATCCGGAAGATTACTACGGCCCCAACGACTGGCTCTACAACAACTGGAACTGGATTTCCTACGACATCCTCCTCAACCAGCAGGTAACTCAGGATTACACCCAATCCTTAGACGCCCGCCTGACCCTGGAGCCCATACCCGACTTCCGCATCGAGCTGTCGGCCACGCGCTCCTTCTCGGAGTTTCAGTCCGAAAACTTCCGGCGCGACACCATTCTCTTTGACGAGAACGATCCCGTGCAGCAGGAATACCTGCACCTCAACAACCGCCAGGTAGGTTCTTTCACCACTTCCTACCTGGCCGTACAGACGCTGTTCAACAACGACATCCAGGCGCTCTTCCAGCAATTTGAAGACAACCGCCTCATCATCGCACAGCGACTGGCCGGACCTAATGCGCCCCCCCATTCCGATTCGCTGATGGCTGCACTGGGTTATCCCCAGGGCTATGGCCGCACTCACCAGAGCGTACTGCTGCCTTCTTTCATAGCAGCCTATACGGCTCAGGACCCCGCGTCCATGCCGCTGGCCGAGGACTACACCTCCATCCTCTTCAAGACCATCCCGCGGCCCAACTGGTCTATACAGTACAACGGCTTGTCGAAAGTGCCTTTCTTCAAAGAAATCTTCGACAAATTCGACCTGCGCCACGGCTACAGCTCCACCATGACCGTCAACAGCTTCCAATCGGACCTGCTGTACGACGCTCAAAATCCGAAAAAGGTGGTAGCCGAAACCCAGGACTACATCACCCGCTTCGAACTGCCCGCCCTCGTCATCTCCGAGCAGTTTACCCCCCTGCTGGGCATCAGCATGGAGTTTAAGAACAACATGGCCTTTAACCTCGACTTCAAAAAGTCCCGCAACCTCCAAATGAGCTTCGTGGACTTCAGCCTGAACGAAACCAAGGCCTCGGAATACACCATCGGCTTCCGCTGGCGCCTCAGCGATGTCAACCTGCCGGGCGCCAAGAAAAAGAAGGACAAAAAACCCGCCAACGACAAACCCTTCGGGAACATCCCGGGTGGCCGCCCGGGAGCCGGCGGCGTCAATGCCGGCAAACCCCGCGACCTGACGCTCAACTTCGACTTCTCCCTGCGCGATGACATCACCATCCGCTACCTGCTCGACCAACCCGTCGAAGAACCCACGCGCGGCACCAATACCCTGAGCATCAGCCCCTATGCCGAGTATCAACTCAACAAACAACTGGCCTTGCGCCTCTTCTTCGAATACCGGCATACGGAACCCAAAACCTCCCAATCCTACCCCATCACCAATGCTTCGGGAGGGGTGGTTGTTCGGTTTATCTTGAATTGACGGTTGTCGGTTGTCGGTTGTCGGTTGTCGGTTGTCTGGGGTCCCATGATAT
>WGBN01000473.1 GCA_015494245.1 Saprospiraceae bacterium
AGCAAAAAATGGAGTACCTTCTTGAAATGATAGAGAAAGGTAGATGTCTTTCTTTAGCACAGGTTGCTAGTAAGTTTGAAGTTAGTAGACGAACGGTTAAAAGGATGATCGCCGACTTGCGAGAGGAAGGCTACGATATTCGGTATTGCCATTTCGAAAAAAAATTTAAAATTCACAGAGAATAGAATGCGGCAGGACACTTTTTGTCCTGGTTGTGGCGTTAACTTTGTGGTGCATAGCTAGTAATGCATAACTGGTAAGAATAAGAAGAAGTGTATGTGCCGATGGGTGCAGTTGAATTCTACCACTCATATGGCGCAAGCCATGTTTATTAGAGTAGCTATAGGTGTGTTTAAGTAGCTGCTTGATCTTAAAGTTGTGTGCACTAGTTCGAGACTTTTTGAAGCACATTTGATGATTGGCAAGATGAGCATTGGGCATGAGGCTCAGGTATTGTACTAATTAAACACTTTGATATTATGAGACGCATACTTTTGCTTTTTGTTGTTTCCTTGTTTTTGGCATGCAGAGGAAATACTTCAAAAATTGATCTGACGCATGTCGTAAGCTATCAATTGCAACTCAAGGAGATTCAATCCGATTCTTTGCTTTTGGGAATCCAGGATCAAATCTTTGATGCCTTTGTGCAAAGCCTGATGACAAAGGACAACAAGCCTCTGGAGAAGTTGGCTTTAGAGTTGGAAACCTTAAACAGAGAAAAGCAGCACAATCTCATTTTGTATTGGCGCTCTTATTTGCAGTTTTATTCATCCATATATTATCAGCAGGTGGGAGACAAGAAAACCGCTGAAAAGGAGGTTGAAAAAGGCATTGATTGGTTGGAAAGCATGGAGAACAAGAACTCTGAAGATTATGCACTTCTTGCCATGCTGCAAAGTTACAGCCTCAGCTTTGGAAAAGGGATGAGAGCACCTGCCATCTCTAAAGCGGCAAGGAAAAATGCAAAGCATGCTATGGCCATTGATTCCATGAATCTCAGGGCTTATTACGTTTACGCAAGTATAGACTTTCATACGCCTGCAAAATACGGAGGAGGAAAGGAGGCTGAAGAATACCTGCTGAAAGCCATTTCTCTCCCTTCCCAAAAGGTAAAGAATGAATTTCTGCCGTCCTGGGGAAAAGAGCAGGCTTATGAAATGCTCATTAAGTTGTACATAAAAAAGGAAGATTGGGAGTCGGCTAAGAAGTACTACCAAGAGGGAATTGAGAAGTTTCCCGAGAGCTATACCATCAACAAGTTGGCTTCAAAGCTGGTCGGAAAATAAATGCGCTATCTCTTAGCGATATCGTTGTTGTTTGCAGCTTTTTTGTCTTTTGCACAGCAGAGCTTGATGGGAAGTGTGCAAGACGAAAAAGGAATGCCTGTTTTTGCTGCCAATGTTTATTTGAGGTCAACACCTGAAAAAGGTACTACAACGGGTTTTGATGGGGAGTTCGTCTTGGAGATAGACGATCCGACGGATACGTTGGTTGTTTCCTATCTCGGTTTTCAAACCCGGGAAATCCTGCTGACAACCATTGATTTAAATAAACCCCTGAAAGTTGTTTTGCTGACAGATGCCCAATCTCTGGGTGAAGTCATTGTTACAGCACGAGACCCCATCTCAGAGAAGTTTTCGGTCGTAAAGATGGATATGCTGAAAGATGTGTACCTAAATCCGGTAGCACAGGGCGACCCCTTAAGAGCTATTGCTGTTTTGCCGGCATCAACCACTACCAATGAAACAGCGAACCCTTCCTTAAGAGGTAGCTCACCCAATAGGTCCAGAGTTGTATTTAATGGTGTACCTGTCTATACTCCTGTACGGGCGAGCCAATTAAACAACATGGGCTTTTTCAGTTTGTTTAATCCTGAGATGATAGACCGGGAGTATGTGTATGCCAGCAACCCGCCTCTGACTTACGGGAACTCCAGCGCCGGTTTGGTAGAGATACAGACTAAAAATGAGTTGAACGAAAATCAGCTCCAAATGTCGGCAGGCCTGGCAGGGGTGGGAGCCTTTCTTTCCCAAAGTGTGAAGAAAGATACCTCTTTCGTCCAAATTTATGGGAATTATCAGTTCTCTGATGCCTACATAGGTATTCAAAAAAGCAAATTACCCAATCTTGTGAATTTTGGCACCTTGGATGTGGGGATCAATTTCCATACTAAAACAGGAAAACAGTCGGAATTTAACTCCTACAATTACTTTATTGATGAATCGTATCATGCCATTGACCAGTCTTTTACCTTTAGGGGAGATGTGTATAGTGCAAAACGGCGCTTTTTTACGGTGAATAACTTTAAGCATTATTCGGAAAAAGGTATATTGAATATAAACACCGGTGTGGATTTCTCAAGGCAGACTTATGAATTTGGTAATTTAGACTCTAAACAACATGCAAATCAGGCTTATGCTTCCATTAATTATAAAAAACCTGTGCAGGAAAGCATAGACTTCCAATTTGGAGCTTCACTCGACTATCAGTCCCAAAATTTTAAGGATAGCATCCCCGTCTATTATTATGCTCAATCGCCAGGTTCCCCAAATTATTTTTCTGAGACAAGCGTGGATAATTCTATTCTCGAAGTCTATCTGTATGGCAATTGGGAGCTTAACAGACACATCACCTTATCTTCAGGGTTGAGGAGCAATTTGCCTGTCAATGACCAGGATTACTACCTGAGCTCGCAAATAGGACTGAAGTACAAGCTGAATGGCAGGCATTCTTTTTTGTTGAGCGGAGGTAAGTATCATAATTATGCCCCGCCCAGCTATTTCTCAAGAACCTATGGCCTGTTGTCGAGTTATCAACTTGCTCTGGATTATACCTGTGAATTAGAAAACCTGCTGCTGAAATCTGCCGTTTATTACAAGGAAGAGAGGGGAAACCAAACTTCAGATGATTTCCTTGCTGTCGAAGGAATAAATACCTATGGTGTGGAGCTTTATGTAGAGTATAGTTTTTTGAAACATTTCAAATTTGTATTTTCAAACTCCTTCATAGACCAGAAAAGAACTATTTTTGGCGAGAAGTATAGGGGCGCAAAAGATTTTGACTATTTGATTAAGAGCACCATACAATACAGTAATTACAGCTTATTTACTTTGGCTTTAACTTACATTGGATATCCCGGTACTTACTACACAGACGTGGTGGGCTCGGATTTCGATCCTGAAACTGATTTTTATATTCCGATCTTTTCGGAGGAGCTCTTCAATGCGCAGTATGGCAACTACAATCGCTTTGACCTAAGTTGGAGCAAGTACATTCAACTGGACAGGAGTGCACTCATTGCTTACATCTCCCTGAACAATGTGTTTAATAACAAAAATGAGCGCAGGGAGCTGTACAATAGAGATTATTCGTCAAAATATTTTGACTACTATCAACTAAGGACCATTTACTTTGGATTTGTGTGGCAGTTTGATTATGGCTCCGGAAGTTGAGATGTGAGGCACTGTATTTGAAAACAGCTTTTGTCTCGTTTTACGGGGGGCGCTTGAGCTTTTAAGAAGACTTTAAAACACAAACTTCATCCGCCATAAACCGGACGACATCCTCATCGTGGGAGATGAACAGGCAGGAAAAGCCGTATTTTTCCTGCAGCTCTTTGATGAGATTCAGCACGCGGGCCTGGATGCCCGGGTCAAGGGCTGAGACGCACTCATCGCAGATGAGCAGTTGGGGCTGCATCAGCAGGGCGCGGGCGGTGGCTATGCGTTGGCGCTGCCCGCCGGAGAAAGCCCGGGGGTAGCGTTGAAGATGTTCGCTTTTCAGTCCGACTTCCCGCAGCATGGCGGCGGCTTTTTCCAGGGCTTCTTTGCGGCTTTTGGCCAGGCGGTGATAGAGGAGCGGTTGGGTGAGCGTTTGGGCGATGTTGTGGCGGGGGTTGAGTGTGCTATAGGGGTCTTGAAAGATCATTTGATACTTGTAGCACCGGCTTCGCCAGCTTTTGGGTGGCAGGGCCAGCAAGTCGCAGTTGCCCTGAAAGAAACTCCCGCTTTCTGTGGGAATCAGGCGCAACAGGGCGCGGGCAATGCTGCTTTTGCCGCTGCCGGAGGGGCCCATCAATCCGAGTGTGCTTCGCGCGGGCCAGGCGGCGTTGAAATTTTCCACTACACGTATTTTGTCTTTGCCTTCGCCGTAGGAGATGCTGAGGTTTTCTATGCGAAAAGCGGGGAGATTGCTCAGCTCTTTTGGGCGGGAGGCAGGGCCGGATTTGAGCACTGTGTGTAGTTCTTTCAGGCCTTCTTCGGGCCATTGGTTGCCGGATTTTTCGAACAGCGCCCAAACGTCTTTGGCTTCCGGCAGGCGGTGCAGTTTTTGGCCGGCGGGCGGGCGGGAGGCGATGAGCAGAGCCGTGTAGGGGTGTTGCGGGCGGGCGAAAACTTCTTCTACGGAGCCTTCTTCCACGCATTTGCCCTGCTGCAAGACCATGACGCGATCGGCGAGGCGCTTCACCAGAGCCATGTCGTGGGTGATGAAGAGCATGGATAGCTGCAGGCGCTTTTTGAGAGACTCTAAGAGTTTGATGATTTCGTCTTCGGTAGAGCGGTCCAGCGCACTGGTGGGCTCATCGGCGATGAGCAGGGCAGGGTGCCCTGCGAGGGCCAGGGCGATCATAAAGCGCTGTTGCTGCCCGCCGGAGAGCTGATGGGGCCAGGCTTTCAGCAGGCGTTCTTCGGCGGGGAGTTGTACCTGTTCCAACAGTTCCCGCAGGCGTTGTTGCAGGGCTTGGCCGGAGATGCGTTCGTGCAGGCGAATGGTCTCTGCCAGCTGTTCGCCACAGCGGAGGACGGGGTTCAGGGCACGGGCCGGATTTTGAAAAATCATGCCGATTTCCCGTCCGCGCAGCCGGAGCCAGTCTTTTTCAGGCAGGGAAGCGAGCTCTATGCTTTTGCCTTCCTCCGCGTAGTAGCTCATGCGTCCGTGCAGCTCGCACTTTCCTTTCGTTTGGCGAAAGCCCATGAGTGCCAGAGCTGTGGTGGATTTTCCCGCGCCCGATTCGCCGACCAATGCCAGGGTCTCGCCCCGCTTCAGCGAAAAGGAAAGCCCTGCTACGGCGGCCACCTTTTTCCCTCCACTGAGGAAGCTGATGTGCAGGTCTTCGACGGAGAGGTGCAGCGGCATAGGCTTGTGTTGTGAGACTGGTGCCGGGGGGAAGATGATTCAGTGGACGCGATCGCCTCGAAGGGCCATTTTTTTCATCAGTCCGGCTTCGTATTCGAGAAATTCTTTCCAGCGGGCATCTACTTCTTCGCGGGGGAAATAGCGCCTGGCCAGCTCGAGGAAGAGGCGGTAATGCCCTGCCTCTGAGACCATGAACTGATGGTAAAAGTCCCGCAATTTTTCTTCTTTGAGGTAGAGCGAAAGCAGGCGGAAGCGCTCGCAGGAGCGCGCTTCGATCAGGGCGCAGGTGAGCAACTCATCCATGAGCCTTTCGTCTCTACCCAGGCCCTTTCGGGCAAATGCCTTGAGGCCGTTGACGTATTCGTCTTTGCGTTGGCGGCCCAACTTGATGCCGCGCTTTTCCATCTCGCGCAGCACCTGGCGAAAGTGCCCCCATTCTTCGGTAACGATGGGTGCCAGCTCCTTGACCAACTCTTCCTTATCGGGATAGCGTTGGATGAGAGAGATGCAATAAGTAGCTGCTTTTTGCTCACAAAAGGCGTGGTCGGTGAGCACTTCTTCCAATTCCTTTTCGGCCAGGTTTACCCAGCGGGGGTCGGTGGGCAATTCCAGGCCGAGCATTTGGACGGAGGTCATGTTAGTCTCTTGTTCTTTGTTCATGGCAACAGGCAATCTAACTGATTTTTGAAAAAATCTATGCGATAAATCTGGTAGTCTTCATAACCGGTTTGCCAGACGACGCGCATTTTGTCAATTTCGGCCCTTTTGAGCATTTCTTGTTGGCCCGCGCTGATGGTGCACTGCGCTCTAAAGGTGTAGCTGCCATCGGAGGCCTGGTAAGAGCCTCGATCGGTGAGGGTATTGCGCAGGCGTATTTGGTCGCCGTCCAGCGTGCGCAGCAGGATGAAATTGCCGCGCGGGATGCCGCCGAAGGATTTATGGGCATTGGGCGAGGCGACGCGAAAGATGAAGGTGATATAGACCAGTCCTCCCGAAACAGAAGTCATGGAAGCCGAGCATCGTATGAAGGTACGGCCTTTCATGTAGGTGCGCAGCGGTGGGGGCGTAAAGGCAAACAGTTCTTCTGCTGCGAGGTCTTTGCGTCTTTTGCCGTTGAAGGGGTCTGTTTCGTCTCGCGTAAATTGGCAGAGGTAGGGTGGCGGATTGATCATGGGGTCTTGGGCGGGGTCGTAGGTGGCGTATTGCTCCGGCGGGCCGAAGTCGAGTTGGGTGAAGGCGGGCGCTTCTTCCCGTGCGAGCAGGGCGTCGTCCTTTTGTTGCACTTTGGCCAGCCACTTGCTGCGTTTTTTGTAGGGGGCTTCGACCATTTGCTCTGCCTTGGCGGCAAATTTGAGGGCTTTCTGCCAATCTTTGTAGGCTGCTTTTTCTGCCTTTTGGGCACTTTTGAGTTGTTGGGCCGTGCGTTGCTTTTCGGCCTTGTCGGCAGTTTTTCCGAGCGATTCCAAGTGTTTTAGGGAGGCCTCCAGTTCTATGCGTCTTTGGCGGGCGAGGCTATATCGCTTGCGGGCCTGGGTGGCGCGGTTGGTGGCCAGGTCGGCTACGCGCAGGGCTTTTTCATGGCTTTTGCGGTCTTCATAGGCGCGGCGTTCGTCGGGATCGGTGGGGATGAGCTCGGTAGGCGTTTGCTGTTGGCTTTCGCCAAATGGGTCTTCGGAAACTTCATCGAAGTACCTCCATGAACCATCGGGATAGACGATGATCTTTTCGCCTTTTTCATTGGTGCGCACCTCCTGGGCATGCACAGCAGCGCCGGCCCAGGCCAGCAAAAACAAAAGCGTCCATCTCATTTTCATGGAACAAAGATAAGCATTTTAGAAAAAGGGCATGCCCGGATAAAAGGCATTGGGCAGGTGCTCCACTTCCAGCAGGCAGCCGTCCACAGCCAGCAGCACGGCAAACAGGTCGAAGCGAATTTCGCCCTCATGCCCCTGCGCCTCGGCATAGGCCATGGCCGCATCAAAAATCCGCTCCTGCTGTGCGGGCTGTATGGCAGGCAATTCATCCCGCTCCACCCGCGAGTCGTGCGTGCGCGTCTTGACCTCTACAAAGATGAGCTGTCCGGCTTTCTCAAAAATGAGGTCTATCTCATAGCGGTGATGCCGCCAATTACGCTCCAGCAAGCGGTATCCCCTCTTTTGCAAATAAGCCAAAGCGGCATCTTCCCCCCGCTTCCCCGTCCGCTGATTTTTGTTTGACATGGATTTTTGTTTTTTATGCTTAACGGTTTGTTTGGGGGGATGTTGTTGATTGGTGAAATCGGTGGAAGTGGTTGAAGCGGTGGAATCGGGTAAATCGGTGGAATCGGTGGAATCGGGAAAATTTGTGTCAATCTGTGCAATTTGTGGACGGGATGAGGGGGATTGTTTATGGTTTATCGTGTATCGTGTATCGTTGGTTTAGTGTTTAGCTGGCTTTTTGATTGTTGAGTGGGCTTCAACTCAAAAATCGTTAATTGTTACCTGCCTGCTGCCGAGACATCGGAGTTTGGCCCTACTCACTCACCGGCAGGCAGGTTCGACATTCAGGTATTGACATGGGGAAGCATTTCTTCTCCTTCCGACGTCAGGGGCTTGTTTGAGGCCGTGCTCCACACCGAACCACTATTCTGAGGTCTCATTTTATGATGAGTATGGTGCTAAAACGCCTGCTGTCGTCGGTCTCACAGCAGAGATAATAGACTCCTCGGGACAGTCCGTGTTTCAGGGTGATTTCTTGTTTTTCCCAAAAGGTTTCTTCTTTGATCATTTGCCCTAAGGCATTATACAGGGTAAGTTGTAATTTGCGGTATTTGTGATCTATCTGGAGATGGAGTGGTTCTGTTTCCAAGACCGGATTGGGGAATAATAGGAGGGGCAATGATTCCTGTAAATCGCTGATGTTTGAAAGGGTTATTTGCGTACATGCCGAAGTGTCTATGCAGCCATTTTGAGAAATAATGACAGCATAGGAGCCATTTTCGACAGGTACAAAAACTTGTTGCGTTTGGCCGGGTATGGCTGCGTAGTTGTTTTCACAATCTACCCATTGGTAATCGGCAGAGTTTGCTGCTGCTATGAGTTGAGGGGGTTCCCAACTAACTGCTGTTTCTACGGGGATGATGGTTAAGTCAATGGTGATGATGCTGTCTCCACAGCCTTCTGCATTGGGGATGTTGTCTTCGTAGATTCCGCTTTCGGTATAGAAGGCATTTCCACTGGGAGGTATGTAAAATTGACAGGCCGTAACGGAAAAGCTTGAAGTTGTTGGCTCGCAAATTTCAAATACGCGAACATTGCCTGCGTCACTCCCTCCGGAATTGGAAGCGTACGGGGAACTGACTGCGACGATGGTTGCATCTTCTGAAATGGCTATCGCCTTACCGCAACGATCGCCTGATGATAAGCCCGGAATATTTGTTTGTTGCGCATTCCATTGGTTGCCGTTCCATCTGAAGATGTAAAGACGCCCTGCCTGAAAGCCGGAATTTCCAAAATAGGGCGCTCCTACAAAGAGGACATCTCCATCAGAAGAAAGGCATACGCGGGTTCCAAAGCGGCTGCTTGGGGCTCCCTGGAGAAAACTTCCTTTAGCCTCCCAAGAGGAGCCCGTCCATTGGAAAACTTGGACTTGCCCGGCATCGGTACCGTTTTCGTTGTTTCGAAAGGCGCCTATGGCCAAGGTTTGTCCGTCTTGAGAAAGAGATACAGTATTGCCCAGATAAGAAAGCTGAACAGTACCCCAAATAGGGTCTCCTTGTTGTACCCAATTTCCACCATCTAAGGTATAAACTTTTACTTTTCCTGCGTAGGCAGCCATTTCTCCATTCTGCGAAATGCCGATGGCAACGCTATGGCCGGTACCTGATATGGCAACGGCATCCCCCCAACGCTCATTCGGATGTTCTCCCGAAAGAACAGCAGTTTCCTGCCATGTGCTGCCATCCCATTGATAGATGCGTGCCTGTCCTGCAGCAGGTAAAAAACTTGGGCTGTAAAAAGGTATGCCGACGATCAAAGTCATGCCATCGGCAGAGATATCTAAAGACATACCAAAGAAGATGTTGTCGTCATCGCCTTCTAAGGCTTCTCCCATAGCGATCCATTCATTTCCGTTTCGCGAATAGACTTGCACTTTCCCTGCTCCGAATCCGTAGCTGTTGGTATGGCCGGGAGCGCCTACCGCCAGAATTTGCCCATCGTCCGACAGGGCGACAGCATAACCGAAAAGTTCAGAAGCCTGGCTTCCTTCAAGGGAAGCTCCTGCTATTTGCCAGTCATTGCCATCCCACGAGAAGGTTTGTACCCTTCCTGCAGACAACATGGAGTTAATATTATAGGATTTTGCTCCGACAACCATAAATTGTCCGTCTGAAGACATGGCTACTGAGGAGCCGAATAGCTCTGTTTCCTGCTCACCTGTTAAATCACTTCCTAATTGAATTTGTGCAGTTGTGATGCTTCGGAAGTTGAGCATAAGAGCAAGCAGAAATACATTTAAAATGAAACGGTTTGGACTGCGCAAGCTGTCGAAAATTCTCCAAAACATCGAAGTGAATGGGGAGTGTGCTGTGTCTTTTTTCATGGTAGGTACTGATTTGAGTTTTGTGGAGGTTGTATTTCGCATTTAGGTGAAAAAGTGCAATGATTTTGTGTTGGTTCGTCTAAAGTTTATCTGACGAGGAGTACATTTCCACTTATTGTTCCTTTCATTCCCGTAAGGGGATTGATGTATTCGAACAGATAGATGTAAATGCCTGAATTGGCATCTTGCCCGTCCCAGGCAAAAGGCTCTGTTGTGATTTCTGCGACCATGCTGCCCCAGCGATTAAAAATAGTAAGTTTTACGGGAATAAAATTTTTGCCTTGAGCTAAAAACAACTCATTAAAGCCGTCTCCATTGGGGCTAAAGGCATTGGGCAAAAAGACAGCTTCGGCACAAGAAGAATCCACTGCGATGCGAAAAGTGTCGGTTAAGACACAGTGCTCTACTTCAATGGAAAGGGTATAGAGACCTTCTGTAGGTAAAAGCTCAGGCCAATTTTCTACCGGTTTCCCATTTATGGAAATACCTGTGTTGAAAGGGGTTTCTGCATACAGTTCATAGGGAAAGAAAATTTCACAGAGGGTGGTGTCCGGAGGGATGGCAATAGGCGCTTCGCCTTGGAGCAGTTCGTCGGTGAAGTTGATTTCTGTGGAAGCAGAGGTCTCACAAAAGCCATCTCCTACAGTTACCTGATAAAAGCCACCTTGTAATACTTCTAAAGAAGTTGAGTGTATGTTGCCACTCCAGTTGTACGATGAAATGGGACGATTTGAATGGACGGTTAATTCAAGAGGTGGGGTGCAGTAAGTTCCATCTTGTTCAATACTTGCTTCTAATTCGGGCAAAACTACGATTGTTTGTTCGTGGCTGTAAAGGCAGCCCAGATACCATATCGTTTGAGTCAAGGTATAGGTGCCGGGCTCTGAGAAAGAATGTTGAAAGTCAGGAGTGTTTTCTATGGCGGTTAACGGCATTCCGTTTTCGAACAGCTCCCACCTGTTTTTACCTGCCAGGCTGTTTGAGGTGTTTGAAGTGGATATGCTTTCTCCAACGCAAATGGTATCGGGGACAGTAAAGAAGGCGGAGGGTTCTGTCGGGCTTTGGCAAACATCGGTTAAGAGAATCTGTACCGTATCTATGGCCAAAGATACATCAATAAGAGAGTCAATAGTACTTATGGATGTGGAGAAAGAGGCAAGGTCTAAAGAGACAGGAAAACTTTGCAAGCAAGCCGGAAAAACGGGGCAGTCGTCAAGTAAACCCAAAGAGTCGGTTCTCGCTATGGTGAAATTAGGCAATAGTTCTCCCTCTGGCGTGATTTGTTGTTGACTGGATAATAACAAGGCGCCATTGCCAAGTACAATGATTTTGGGATCGTGGAAAGGATACCCCCGCTGGGATACAATGTTTCCGTTTGCATCCAAAGTTGCTAATACTGCCGGAAAAAAGCCTGTAGTGGAATAGCCCAAAAGGAGAGAGCCATCGCTTTGTTGTAGTAGAGAAAGGTCGTTGTACTCAAAAGCTTCTCCATAAAATACTTTGGACCACAAAAGATTGAGGTCCTTGTCAAATTTAGCAACGATGGCATTGCTTCCGTTCCCGGTAACCCCCGTGGTGTCTTTCATGCTTCCTATGGCAAAAAAAACATTGTTGCTTTGAATTAGTTTTTTGAAATTTATATCTCCGGCGATGAGCATGGAGCCAAGACTTCCATCCGGATATATCTGGATCAAAAAACTGCGCTGCTCTCCGTTTATTCCCAAGATGTCTATGAAATGACCTAAAACAAAAAAGGAATTGGCTTCAGCATCAAACAGTACGTCATATGACAGGAGTTTAAAAGGTGCAAATTCAGGTTTTATAAAATTTATTCCTTTCTGCCAGATGAGGATGCCATCCGGAGCAAAGTAATACAATTGTAAACTTCCGGAAGCGTTACCTCCGGTAAAGGCAATAAGGGTATTCCCGTTTGTATCTGTACTAAAGCCTTCGCCACTACCCGGTGTGGCTTTGCTTTTTGCCCACAGGCTACCGCTTTCCGTGTCGTAATGAATGAACAGAGCCCCGAGTGGATTGGTACCTTGCAAAAGGTTGACACTTGTTCCCTGATAAACTCCTTTCTGAAAGAAGGAAAACAATATAGAACCTATTTGAGGTGGATATATCTCTAAGGCATCGAAAGTGTCTTGCAGCTCATTGGGTTGAAAGAGCACCAATTTGTGAGCCAAAGTCGTAAAGGGAGGGAAATAAGTAATTCCCCGTATGTCGTCCGCCTCGTTGGCAACAACGTCTCCTAAGCGATAGCCCGGAAAGGCCATGCTCTTTTGAAAAGGAAGCATCTGGCTGGCTAAGCCCCAATGCAGAAAGGTAAGCGCCGAGACCAATAAACAATATCTATGTATAAAGGTCATTTTGAAAAGCATGTCAGAAAGTTGTGTTGATATATTTTAGGTGATTGTTGTGGGATTCGAAACATAACTTTGTTGGTCACAGCTACTTGGTTCATCAGGGTTAGTGTCTTCACAGATTATCCGGAAAGTTATTGCCCGTGAAGTTACACTTTTTTTCTTTGTGCGCAAGAAAAACATGAAAAATGTCAGAAGGATGACAAAGTGGTATTACCTGCTCGGCAAAGAGTGCCGGGGGGAATCTGACGATGGAGGGTGAAAAGCGGTGGAATTGGTGAAAGCGGTTGAATCGGTTGAATCGGGTAAATCGGGTAAATCGGGTAAATCGGTGGAATCGGGGTAGCGGTTGTCTGTTGACCAACGTTAGGATCGGGGTGCTGACGAAGGAAGACCCCCGAGCCGGCCTGAT